>NZ_JACAPX010000031.1:0-324 GCF_013385435.1 Pseudomonas sp. F9001 | reverse complement strand
GGCCATCGTGGTTGACGGGGCTCGCAGATCAAAATCAAAAGCAAAAGCACGGCGGCCTGAAAGCCGACCTGAGTGTTAAAAGCCAGATCAAAAACCAGAGCGAAAGCAGAGCTGCTTTTCTGTAGGAGCTGGCTTGCCGGCGATGCAGGCAACTCGGTGTATCAGGCAAACCCAGTTGATGCCATCGCCGGCAAGCCAGCTCCTACAGTGGACCGTGCCCGCTTTAGCTTTTGATTTTGCTTTTAACACTCAAGCCGGCCGGTAGGCCGCTGTGCTCTTGATCTGCTTTTGATCTTGATCTTGGGCGCCCCGTTAAACCACGCT
>NZ_JACAPX010000030.1:0-17231 GCF_013385435.1 Pseudomonas sp. F9001 | reverse complement strand
TTGGAGCGTGGGTAACCCGGCAGGACGCCGGGTTAGCCGTCCTGGGCCAAGGATGGCCCATGACGGCGGCCCACGGTCCAAAGCCGGAGTGAGGGCACACCGAGCCTAAGCGAGGTGCCGAGTGGTGGGGCAAGAGCGTTTTGCTTACTTTTGCGCTGTTCAAAAGTGAGCCGCTGTAAGAGCGGAACCAATTTAAGCCATCACCCAAATAACGGATATTCACCCCCAAAGCCTACCGCTCAATCGACCGACTCCACCGCGCATTCCACTCGGGCCGTGCCTGGTTCACCTGATCCCAGTCAATCGAAATCGCCGTCTGCAAATAACTGTTCATTGCCTCCACCCGAGCCCGAGTCTTATCCGTGGTCGGCGTCGTAGGATTCGAAGGAATCTGATCCCCCAGTTCCAAAGCCGGCGCCTGAGCCTCTGCGGTCAACAAGAACTGCGCCAGTTTTTGCGCCAACTCCGGCTGGTCATTCCGCGCAATCACACACTCCGCCACGTTCAACACCACCGCGCCTTCTTTCGGCTGCGCATACTCCATCGGCACACCCAACAACTGTTGCGTGGTCACCTGCGTCGGCGTCAGCGGAAAGATCGCCGCCTCATCCGTCTGCACCATCTCGGAAATCTTCGCCGAGCTGGCGATGTACTCCAGCACGTTGGGCCCGACGGTTTTCGGCCAGGCCTTGAACCCCGGCTCCACGTTGGTCTCGCTACCCCCCTGAATCCGGTTGAACATGAGGAACCCGTGCAACCCAAATGTGGACGAGGCCAACGACTGGAACACCACCTTGTCCTTGAAGCGCGGGTCGGCCAGGTCCATCCACGACGTCGGCGGCGCCCAGCCCTTTTCCTTGAACATCTTGGCGTTGTAACCCAACCCGGTCACCCCGAGCGTCACCGCAACCGCTTCTTCCTTGATCTTCGCCTTGGCCGGAATCTGATCCAGGGTCGGATTGGGCGTGAGCTTCTCGCACAACCCCATGGAAATCGCGCGGTACATGATGCCGTCGTCGAGGAACATCACGTGCATCTGCGGGTTGTCCTTATTGGCCTGCACCTTGGCCAGGATATCCGACGAGGTGCCCGGCACGATCACCACCTTGACGTTGTTGGCCTTTTCGAACGCGGGCAGCACCTTGTCGGCGTAGACCCGCTCCATGGTGCCGCCGTTCATGCCCAGGTACAGCGTCGGTGCGGCGTGGGCCGCCGTGCTCAACAGGGCGAGGGACAGGCAAGACAGCGCAGTACGTTTGATCATGTGCATGAATCTTCCTCTCAGGCTTGGAAACGACGGATGGAAAATGCTTCGATGGGCTGCCGGCTGGCCCCCGTGCAGACGATCTCTGCCAGGGCTTCACCGACCGCAGGGCCGAGCTGGAACCCGGCGCCGGCAAAGCCGAAACCGTGGAGCAGGCCGGGTTGGGTGCTGCTGTCGCCGATCACCGGTTCGTGGTCGGGCAGATAACCTTCGGTGCCGCTCCAGGTACGGATCGCCTGGGCACCCTTGAGGAACGGGTACAACTCGCCGGCATTGCGCAGAATCTCCAGCACCGCCGCTTGCCCCGGGCGGGCTTGTTGCGGGCCCAGGGCAAAGCCGCGCCCGCCACCGAGGATGCAATTGCCCCGGGCGACTTGCCGCGCATAAATCCCGCCGCCTTCCACCCCGGTGCTCACGTCCATCACCACCGGCAACGGCTCGGTCACCAGCATCGCCGGGTGCGCCGAGGTCATCGGCACCGGCTCGCCAAAGTACGCGGCCACGGTGCCGGCCCAGGCGCCGGCGCAGTTCAGCAGCCAGGGGGCTTGCAGCTGCAGCCCATTGGCACAGCGCAACTGAAACCGCTGGCCGTCATGTTCAAGATGGGTGACTTCGGTTTGCTCCATCACCCGAGCACCGTGGCGTTGCGCTGCGCGGGAAAAGGCGGGGGAGACCAGGCGCGGATTGGCGTGGCCGTCTTCGGGGCATAACGACGCGCCGACTGCCACATCACCCACCCACGGGAACCGGGCGCGCAGTTGAGCGTGGTCGAGCATTTGCAGGCCCAGGCCAAAGCCACGTGTAGCGTCGGCGTAAGCCTGCAGAGCCGCCAGATCGTCATGACTGCGGGCCAGTTTCAAATGCCCGGAGCGCACGTATTCGCCGTCGATGCCAATCAGCCCCGGCAAGTCGGACCATAGCTTATGGGCACGCTGCGATAGCGGCAGTTGGTGCAATGGCCGCCCCTGGCGCCGCACGCCGCCATAGTTCACACCACTGGAGTGCGAGCCACAAAAGTCCCGCTCCAGCAGCACCACGCGGCGACCTTTTTGCGCCAGCATCAACGCCGCCGAGGCCCCGACAATCCCGCCACCCAACACGATCACTTCACTGTCGATCATGGCTGCGCCTCCACGCCAAACGGCAAGGGTTTGATCGGTGCCTGGCCACGCAGGCGGCCAACGTTTTCAATCTCGCGGCCACTGCGCTGGGCAACGATTTCCGCCGCCGCCAGCCCGCACATCCGGCCCTGGCAGCGGCCCATGCCAACCCGGCAATGGGCCTTGACCCGGTTCACTTCCCAGTGGCCTTCGTCCACCACCGCGCGTACTTCGCCGACGCTGACTTCTTCACAGCGGCACAGGATCAGTTCGTCCGGAGCTTTAGCGGCCCAGTTTTCCGGGAAGGGGAAGGCGGTTTCCAGGCCGTGGCGAAAGCGCTGGATACCTGCCAGTTGTTGTTCCAGCACGGGGCCGCGACGGTGGTCGATGGCAACACCGCTGTCTTCGAGCAAGGCCAATGCCGCTCGCTCGCCGGCCATTTGCGCCGCATCGGCGCCCATGATTCCTGCACCGTCGCCAGCCAGATACACCCCCGCGACACTGCTACGCCCGGCCGCATCTCGCTGGGGCAACCAGGCGCGGTTCAATGCATTCCAGGCAAATTCACAGCCGAGTAAATCCGCCAGTTGAGTCTCGCTGCGCAGGGCATGGGCGAAGGCCACGGCATCACAGGCGATTTCCTGCTGGTCCCAGTGGATGCCCGTCACTCGTTGCTCGCCGTTGATGTGCGACAGCGTTGCCCCTTGATGCACCGGGATGCCGTGGGCCGTGAGCCAGGCGCGGTAGTACAAACCCTTGGCCAGGGTCGCCGGCTGGCCGAGCAATGCCGGCAGGGCGCGGCATTGGGCGCTGAACGGCGCGCTGTCGAGCACCGCCACCACCCTGGCCCCGGCCTTGGCGTACTGATACGCCACCAGGTACAGCAACGGCCCGCTGCCGCAAAACGCGACGCGCTCACCGATGGCGCAGCCTTGATACTTCAGCGCGATTTGCGCCGCGCCCAGGCTGTACACACCGGGCAGCGTCCAGCCCGGCACGGGCAGGATGCGGTCGGTGGCGCCCGTGGCGACGATGATCTGCGCGTATTCGATGCTTTCGGCGTGGCCGTTGTTGAGCATGTCCAGGCGGCCATTTTCCGCATTCCACACCAGGGTTTCCGGCCGGTAGTCGATCCGGGTGGCCAGCTCATCCATGGTGCGATGCAGCGCTGTCGCCTTGCCCGCTTCAAACCCATACAGCTGCTTGGCCGAGCGCTGGAAGTTCGCCGGCTGGCGCCGATAGATCTGGCCGCCACCGCGCAGGCTCTCGTCCACCAACACCGGGGTTACGCCATGGTCCAGCAAGGTCCGGGCTGCGGTAATGCCCGCCGGGCCTGCGCCCACTATCACCACGGTCTTCATGCCTGGCGCCCCGGGTCACGGCGAATCGCCTGGCCGTCTTCCAGCAAGGTCGAACAGGCGCGCACTCGCCGACCATCTTCCAGGCGTACCCAGCAATCCTGGCAAGCTCCCATCAGGCAGAAACCGGCGCGGCGTTCGGCGCTGAAATCACTGCCCCGCAGGTGCTCGGCGCAGGTCAGTACGGCAGTCAGCAAGGTGTCCCCGAGCAGGCCCGTGGCAGGCTGCCCATCGAGGGTGAACGCCAGGCTGGGCCGCTCGGTTTCCGCCAGTCGTTTGAACAGTGCCATCAATGTTTCCCTACCAACACGCGATCCAGGCCGTAGACCCGGTCCAGCAGAATCATTGCCGCCGCCGTCAACCCGATCACCAGCGCCGACACGGCCGCCATCATCGGGTCGATGGATTCGGTGGCGTACACGTACATGCGCACCGGCAAGGTCTGGGTGGCCGGCGAGCTGACAAAGATCGACAGGGTCACTTCATCGAAACTGTTGATGAACGCCAGCAACCAGCCGCCGGCCACGCCGGGCAGAATCATCGGCAAGGTGATCTGGCGAAACAGGGTGAAGCGGCTGGCGCCGAGGGATTCGGCAGCCTGCTCGGCGCTGCGGTCAATGCCGATGGCGGCCGCCAATACCAGGCGCAATACGTAAGGCGTGATGATCACCACGTGGGCCAGCATCAACCAGGTGAAGCTGCCGTTGACGCCCATCATTGCGAACAGCCGCAGCATCGCCACCCCCAGCACCAGGTGCGGGATGATGATCGGCGAGAGGAACAGCGCACTGAAGAAGTTACGGCCGGGGAACTGGTAGCGACTGATTGCCAGCGCCGCCGGCACCGCGATCAACGTCGCCAGGGTGGCGGCAACGAACGCCAGGACCAGGCTGTTGTAGAACGCCTGGATAAAGTCCGCGCGCTCGAACACCGCATGAAACCAGCGCAGGGAGAAGCCCGAAGTGGGCAGGCTCAAGGTGTTTTCCGGGGTGAAGGCCACGAGGCACACCACCACCAGCGGCGCCATCATGAACAGCACCACCAGGCCGTGAAAGCCAAGGGCCAAAGGACCGTTTCTGGACATCGTCTTATACTCCCAGGGACTTTTTGTAGCGGCCTTCGACCATGCGGTTCCAGCTCAGCATGATCAGCAAGTTGACCAACAGCAGCACCACCGCGATGGTCGCGCCCATGGGCCAGTTGAGTTCCGAGAGGTATTGGTCGTAGACCACCGTGGCGACCATCTTCAGGCGGCGTCCGCCCAGCAGGCCGGGGATCGCGAAGGAGCTGGCAGCCAGGCCGAACACGATCAGGGTGCCGGACAGCACGCCGGGCATCACCTGCGGCAACACGATCTTGCGCATCACCGTGGCCTGGCTGGCACCCAAGGACAGCGCCGCCTGTTCCGCCGACGGGTCGAGCTTCTGCAGGGAGGTCCACACCGGGATGATCATGAACGGCAGCATCACGTGCACCAGTGCGATGATCACGGCGAACGAGGTGTACAGCAGCTTCACCGGCTTGCCGCCCAGGGCCTGGATCACCTGGTTCACCAGGCCATCGGCACCCAGCAGCAGGCTCCAGCCGAAGGCCCGCACCACCACCGAAATCAGCAGCGGGGTGAGGATCAGGATCAGGAAGATCGAGCGCCATGGCGTGCCCATGCGGCTGAGGATGTAGGCCTCGGGCACGCCGATCACCACACACAGCAAGGTCACCAGGGCACTGATCCAGAAGGTGCGCCAGAAGATTTCGTAGAAGTACGAATCGCTGAACAGCGACAGGTAGTGGGCGAAGGTCCACTCATCGGCCTTCACCCCAACCTGATAGTCGAACACGTTGAACGACAGCACCAGTGTCAGGCCCAGGGGCAGGATCAGCAGCCCGAAAAACAACACCAGCGCCGGCAACGACAACAGGTAGCCACGGCTCATGCGCGCACCTCATCCGCGGCCAGCACCCGCAACAGGTTCGACTCCCAGTCCAGTCCCACTGCAGCGCCGCAAGCCAATGGCGCGCTGCCGTCGTTGCGACGGACCACGGTCAGCTCGCCGATCTCGGTCTTGATGCGATACAGCCATTGGCTGCCGAAGAAGTAGCTGTCGAGGATCCGGCCTTGCAGCCGGCCCTTGCTGGCCGCCACCAGGTCGATCTTTTCCGGGCGCAGGCTCAGGGTCAGTTCGCCGTTGCCGGGCTCGAAGCGCACTTGCGGCGCGCCGAGTTGATCGAAGTCGCCCGCCAGCAGGTTGGCCTTGCCGACAAAATCCGAGATGAAGCGTGTGCGCGGGTGTTCATAGAGTTTGTACGGCGCGTCGATCTGCGTCACGCGCCCGGCCTGCATCACTACTACCCGGTCGCTGATGGACAGCGCCTCGGCCTGGTCGTGGGTGACCATCAGGGTGGTGATCCCGACTTCACACTGGATGCGACGGATCTCGAACTGCATCTCTTCGCGCAGGTTGGCGTCGAGGTTGGAGAGGGGCTCGTCCAGCAGCAACACCGGCGGCTCGATCACCAGGGCGCGGGCCAGGGCCACGCGCTGGCGCTGGCCGCCGGACAGTTCCCGCGGGTAGCGCTCGGCGTGTGGCGCCAGGCGCACCAGTTCCAGCACAGTCTTGACTCTGCTTGCGATCTCAGTGGCAGGCACCTTGCGCATCTTCAGGCCGAAGGCGACGTTGTCGCGCACGCTCATGTGGGGGAACAGCGCATAGCTCTGGAACACCACGCCGAGGCCGCGGCTGGCGGGTTTGGCATGGGTGATGTCGCGACCGTCGAGGACGATCTGGCCACCGGTGACGTCGACGAAGCCGGCGATCATTTGCAAGGTGGTGGTCTTGCCGCAGCCCGAGGGGCCAAGCAGGGACACGAATTCGCCTTTTTCCACCGCAAGATCAGTGGCGACCACCGCGTCGACGGCGCCGTAGCGTTTGCTCAAGGCGTTGAGTTGGAGAAAAGCCATGTCTGCGTTCCACCTTTTTGAGTCGCGTCGAAACGCGCTTTTTTGTTTTGGGCAGATGCGAAAAGGGTGTTGCGGGTGCGTTGGCGCTCGATCTTGAGTCGGCTGCCGTTAGTTGTTCATTTCGCCCCTGTGGACGCAGATTAGGGCGAAAGACTAGGATGGCGGAAGATGGAATTTCACTGGATAGAGTACTTTTTTCAGTTTCATTCACTGACCAGAATTTAGTGTGAGATATCGGCTTATGGATTCCACTGAGCGGAATGAAAGTGTCAAGGAAGTCGGCGCCGGTGGCGTCTCCCGGTTGTTTGCATTACTGCGCATCCTCGGCGCGGCGCCGGACGGTGGTGAACGGGTGACGCAACTGGCGCAGCAGGTGGGGCTGTCGCAACCCACCACCCACCGACTGCTGCGCAGCCTGATGGACGAGGGCATGGTGGAGCAGGATGCGCGCAGCAAGCGCTATCGGCTGAGCCTGGAGTTCTTCGCACTGGCGGCGAATGCGGGCAACACCGGCAACCTGCGGGACCTGGTGCGGCCGAGCATGTTGCGCCTCAGTGCGTCGTTGGGGGATTCATTGTTCCTGCTGGCGCGCAGCGGGTTTGATGCGATCTGCCTGGACCGCAGTGAGGGGCCGTATCCGATCCGTACCTTTACCGGTGATATCGGCGGCCGCGTGGCGCTGGGCGTGGGGCAGGGCAGCCTGGCGATTTTGGCGTTTTTGCCGGAGGAAGAGCGCGAGACGGTGATCCGCTACAACTTGCCGCGGCTCAAGGATTTTCACCTGTACGACGAGGTGTTTTTGCGTTCGGAGGTGGAGAGTGTGCGGCGGTTGGGGTATGCGGCGCGCAATACCGGGGTGCTGGAAGGCATGGCCGGGTTGGCGGTGCCGATCCTGGATCGCAATGGGCATGCGGTGGCGGCGTTGAGTGTGGCGACCATCAGCGACCGGCTGGGGCCGGGGCGGTTGCCGACGGTGGTGGAGTTGTTGAAGCGCGAGGCGGCGGCGATCGGGCCGAAGATCAACCCGTTTGATCCGACGTTGCGCCGGCCTTCGCAGATCTTCGGTGGGTAGCAGTTATCAGCCACAACAGAGATCAAATGTGGGAGCTGGCTTGCCTGCGATAGCGGTGGGTCAGCCAACCTTTTTGTCACTGATAGACCGCCATCGCAGGCAAGCCAGCTCCCACATTAGATTGTCGCCATGGTTTGGGAGCGCACCGGACTCATCGCCGCCATCGCCACCGAAGTCGCCGCCGTGCGCGTCTCCACTCCCAGCTTCACATACACATGCTCCAGATGCTTGTTCACCGTCCTCGGACTCAACCCAAGAATGTCGCCAATATCCCGATTGGTCTTGCCACACGCCACCCAACGCAGCACTTCCACCTCCCGCTCCGTCAGTTGAAACCGCGCCGACAATAGCTTGTGCGCCGGCTCATCCTCCAGGGTGATCACGCTCGGCTGTGTCGCCGCACGCGCCGACAGCAAAATCCGCGACGTACGCAAATGCGCCGCCACCCGCGCCAGCACTTCATCCGTCTGGATCGGCTTGGTCACGTAGTCACTCCCGCCCACCTCGAACCCCTGCACCACATGCTTGCTGTCGGTGAGCCCGGTCATGAACACCACCGGAATATCCGCGCTGGCCGGTTGCGCCTTGAGCCGGCGGCAGGTTTCAAATCCGTCCAACCCGGGCATCACCGCGTCCAGCAGGATCAAATCCGGGCGTCGGCGTTGCACGCGGTTCAGCGCGCTGAGGCCGTCCAGCGCCACCAGCACCATGTAGCCGGCGTCGTCCAGGGCGTCGGAGAGCATGGCCAGGTTGTCCGGGGTGTCGTCGACAATCAGCACCACGCCGGGCTCAGCGCTGTGGGTCAAGGCATTCATCTTCGGCCTCCTTCAGGATGCGGTTGAGTTCTTCCAGGCGAAAACTTTTCAGCAAGGCCCGGAGCTTGTTGATGAACGGTGCGGTACCTGGGCTGTCCAGCACGATGGCGTCGAGCTTTTCATGCAAACCACGCACATAGCCAATGGCGCTCAGTTCGGCGAGCACCGCGAGTTCTTCTGCGCTGGGTAGCGCGCCTTGGGTCGCGACCGGCGCGGCGAGCGGTGTGCGACGGCGCAGCCATTGCAAGTCCAGGTGCAGTTGCAGGCGCCCGAGCAATTCAGGGGTACGCACCGGCTTGGCCAGGTAGTCGTTGCAGGCACCGGCGATGCTGCGTTCGCGGTCGTCGGTGAAGGCGTTGGCGGAGATGATGATTATCGGCGCGGTGGACAACGCGTTACGCCGGATCAGCCTGCTGGTGGCCCAGCCGTCCATGGTCGGCATCGACAGGTCCATCAGGATCAGGTCCGGCGACAGCAGCGCCACCTGGCGGATCGCCTCCTGGCCATTGCTGGCCTGGGACACCTCGAAGCCCAGGGGCGTGAGCATGCCGCTGAGCACCTTGCGATGGTCCACGTGGTCATCCACCACCAGGATGCGCCGTCGTTCGCCGTGGTAACCGATGATGTCGTGCTCCACATGCACCACGGCTTGCGGCACGCGGACCTGGGACAGGAACAGCCGTACCTGGAAGCAGGTGCCCTTGTCCAGCTCGCTGACCACCCGCAATTCGCCGCCCATCAGCGAGGTCAGCATGCGTGTGATGGTCAGGCCCAGACCCACGCCCTTGTCCTGGCGCATCAGGTCGCCGCGTTCGAACGGCTGGAAAATCCGCTCGATCTGTTCGGGGTCAATCCCGATGCCGGTGTCGATGATCTCGAAGTTGGCGGTCTCGCGCATGTAGCTGACCCGCAGGCGCACCTCGCCGCTGTCGGTAAAGTTGATCGCGTTGCCCAGCAGGTTGATCAGGATCTGCCGCACGCGTTTTTCATCGCCGCGCACTACGGCGGGGATCTTGCCCACGCAGTCCAGGCGAAAGCGCAGGCCCTTGTCTTCGGCCTGGGGGGTGAACATCTGCTCCAGGTCGTGGATCAGTTCCGGGAAGGGGATTTCGGTGAGCTCCAGGCGCAGCTTGCCGGCCTCGATCTTGGCCACGTCCAGCAGGCCGTCGATCAGCGACAGCAGGTGCGAGCCGCTGCGCAGGATGGTCGCCAGGGCATCCTGATGCTGTTCGGGCATGGCACTGTCGCGCTGCAGAATCTGGGTGAAGCCGAGGATGCTGTTGAGCGGCGTGCGCAGCTCGTGGGACAGCCCGGTGACGTAGCGACTCTTGGCCGCGTTCGCTGCTTCCGAGGCTTCCTTGGCCTGTTGCAGGGCCTGGTCGGTGAGGCTGTGGGCGGCGATCTCCTGCATCAGCAGCGAGGTTTGCCGGTCGGATTCTTCCTGGGCCACCCGCCGGCTTTCGCGGGTGAGTACTACCCACCAGGCGAGTACGGCGGCCAGCACCGAGAGCGTGAGGAACGCCTTGAAAAACGCCTGGTACAAGGTTTGCGAATGGGGCAAACCCTGGGCCGCCTGCATGTAGATCAGCGCCAGGGCCCCGGCGAGCATCAGCACCAGCGCCATCAACAATCCGAGGTAATGCGCCAGCCGCGTATGCAGGCGCGGTACCAACGTCGTCGGCAGCAACCAGCGCAACACCCCTTCGAACTGGCTGGCCAGGCGTGCGTGGGGTTTGCAACGGTCGCCGCAACGCGCATCCAGTGAGCAACAGAGCGAGCAGATCGGCGTGCTGTAGGCCGGGCAGAACGCCATGTCGGCGGTCTCGAACGGGTTGCTGCACAGCCCGCAGATCACCAGGCCGGTGCCGGGTTGCGGGTGAATCAATTGCGCCTCGCTGCTGCGCGCAATGTAGTAGCGGCCCTTGGTCAGCCACGCCAATAGCGGCGCCATGATTAACGCGGTGCCCAGCGCGACAAACGGTGGCGCAGCCTGGGCCAGGGCGCCGAACAGGCCGAAGTGGGCGAGAATCGACAGCAGCGAGGCAATCAGCATCGAGCCGACGCCCACCGGGTTGATGTCGTAGAGGTGCGCACGCTTGAATTCGATGTGCTTGGGTGACAGGCCC
Organism: Pseudomonas sp. F9001; assembly: GCF_013385435.1. Taxonomy (NCBI): domain Bacteria; kingdom Pseudomonadati; phylum Pseudomonadota; class Gammaproteobacteria; order Pseudomonadales; family Pseudomonadaceae; genus Pseudomonas; species Pseudomonas sp. F9001. Next base: position 6,537 of record NZ_JACAPX010000030.1, on the reverse strand, counting down.
AGGGGCTTGTTGATTACCAGGTCCGCTACCAGCGTGCCGATCCAGGCAATCGCGATATTCGCGTAGAGCCCCAGCACCTGCTCGATCACATCGAACACGCCGAGCTCCATCAGCATCAGCGCAATGGCGACGTTGAACACCAGCCACACCACGCGGCCGGGGTGGCTGTGGGTCACGCGGGCAAAGAAGTTCGACCAGGCCAGGGAGCCGGCGTAGGCGTTGGTCAGGTTGATCTTCATCTGCGAGATGAACACGAACAGCACCATCGCCCCCAGCGCCCATTCGGGAGAGGAGAACACATAGCCGAACGCGACGAGGTACATCTGGGTTGGCTCGGCGGCGCGCTCCATGGGGATTTCATGTTGCAGGGCGAGGAACGCCAGGAACGCCCCGGCGAACATTTTCAACGCCCCCGGCACGATCCAGCCGGGCCCGGCGCATAACAGCGCGGCCCACCAGCGCTTGCGGTTGGCGCTGGTTTTTTCCGGAAGGAAGCGCAGGTAGTCCACCTGTTCGCCGATCTGCGTGACCAGCGACAGCGCCACGGTGCAGGCGGCGCAGAACGACAGCAGATTGAAGTCGCCACCGTCGCTGCTGCGGCCGACAAAGCTGGTCCAGTCGCTGAAGGCCTCGGGGTTCTTCCACAACACGAAGCCATAGGGCAGCACCAGCAGCACCAGCCACAGCGGTTGCGTCCACAATTGCAGGCGGCTGATCAGCGTTACGCCGTAGGCCACCAGCGGGATCACCAGCAGTGAACAGATGACATAGGCGATGGCCAGCGGGATATGGAAATACAACTCCAGGGCAAGGGCCATGATCGCCGCTTCCAGGGCGAAGAACAGGAAGGTGAAACTGGCGTAGATCAGCGAGGTGATGGTGGAGCCGATGTAACCGAAGCCCGCGCCGCGGGTCAGCAGGTCCATGTCTACGCCATAGCGGGCGGCGTAGTAGCTGATGGGCAGGCCGGTGAGAAAGATCACCAGGCTGATGGCGAGGATCGCCCAGAAGGTGTTGGTAAAGCCGTAGCTCAAGGCCAATACGCCGCCGATGGCCTCCAGCGCCAGGAACGACACCGCGCCCAAGGCGGTGTTGGCGATGCGCAGTTCCGACCATTTGCGGAAGGACTTCGGGGTGTAGCGCAGGGCGTAGTCTTCCATGGTCTCGTCGGCGACCCAGGAGTTGTAGTCGCGGCGGATCTTGACGATGCGCTGGGTGCCGGGGAGGGGGTGCACGGTGGGGAACTCCTGCAAGGATGGGGAGATGGCAGCAATATTCGTGCCCCAGTCCTGCGGGGTGCGCTCTTCGTGGCGAGGGAGCTTGCTCCCGTTGGACTGCGAAGCAGGCCCAGCAAGACCACTTCATTTTTCCAGGCAGAACCGGGTCGCCGGTTTTGGCGCCGCTGCGCAGCCCAACGGGAGCAAGCTCCCTCGCCACAGGGGTTTCCTTTCCCAAGGCGGGCGGGATCCTGCTCGAAAATGGTGCGCAACGGCATACGTCAAATGACGTACCCCGTTACGTCAGGCTGCGTATACCCGCCGTGGCCACCTGCCGCCATGCTGAACCCCTCATTGCAGAGGAGTCGCCCCATGGAATCACGATTGATCCGCTCCAAACCGTTGTTGGCCTTATCACTGCTGGCGGCGAGTCTGTTCAGCCATGGCGTCATGGCCGACAACGAAGGCCTGGCGGTGACGCCCACCGAAGTCACCGTCGGCCAGTTGCACTCGGCCACCGGCACCATGGCGATTTCCGAAACCGGTTCGATCCAGGCCGAACGCCTGGCCATCGAGCAGATCAACGCCTCGGGCGGGATCCTCGGGCGGCAGATCAAGGTGATCCAGGAAGACGGCGCGTCCGACTGGCCGACCTTCGCCGAAAAGGCCAAGAAACTGCTGGTGAACGACAAGGTGGCTGCAGTGTTCGGCTGCTGGACCTCCGCTTCACGTAAAGCCGTATTGCCGATCTTCGAGAAAGAAAACGGCCTGCTCTACTACCCGACCTTCTATGAAGGCCTGGAACAGTCGAAAAACGTGATCTACACCGGCCAGGAAGCGACCCAGCAAATCCTTGCCAGCCTCGACTGGATCGCCAAGACCAAGGGCGCCAAAACCTTCTACCTGGTGGGCTCGGACTACATCTGGCCGCGCACCTCGATGAAGATCGCGCGCAAGCACATTGAAAACGTCCTGCACGGCACCGTGGTCGGCGAAGACTACTACCCGCTGGGCAACACCCAGTTCGGTTCGCTGATCAACAAGGTCAAGCTGAAAAAGCCTGACGTGGTGTTTGCGGCCGTGGTGGGCGGCTCCAACGTGGCCTTCTACAAACAGCTCAACGCAGCGGGCGTGAATGCGTCCAAGCAAACCCTGTTGACCCTGTCGGTGACCGAAGACGAACTGCTGGGCATCGGCGGCGAAAACATGGCCGGCTTCTATGCCTCGATGAAGTACTTCCAGAGCCTCGACAACCCGAACAACAAAGCCTTCGTGGAAGCGTTCAAGGCCAAGTACGGCAAGGACGCAGTGATTGGCGACGTGACCCAGGCGGCCTACCTCGGCCCCTGGTTGTGGAAAGCGGCGGTGGAGAAGGCCGGCAGTTTCGACGTGGATAAAGTCGTCGCCGCATCGCCTGGCATCGAGTTGAAAAACGCGCCGGAAGGCTATGTGAAGATCCACGAAAACCATCACCTGTGGAGCAAGTCGCGCATCGGCGAAGTGCAGCCCAATGGCCAGTTCAAGGTGATCTACGAGTCGGATCTGATCGAGCCGAATCCGTTTCCGAAAGGCTATCAATAACCTTTGACGTGTAAACCCGGCTTCTGTGGGAGCCGGGCTTGCCCGCGATGCAGGCGACTCGGTCTTTCAGTGACACCGAGGTGATTCCATCGCAGGCAAGCCAGCTCCCACATAAAAAAGCAAAAGCAGATTGCATTTCAACCTCCCGCTCAGGAGACCATCATCATGGAATGGCTATCGGAATTTGGAGCCATCGCGGCGATGCAGGGGTTCAACGGCTTGTCCGTGTTCTGCGTGCTGTTGCTGATGGCATTGGGACTGGCAATCATCTTCGGCCAGATGGGCGTGATCAACATGGCCCACGGTGAGTTCCTGACCATTGGCGCCTACACCACCTACGTCTGTTCAAGCCTTACCGCGCATTTCGCGCCAAGCTTTCAGCCGTACTACTTTTTCGTTGCCATTGCCCTCTCATTCCTCGTTGCCGGCGCCGTGGGCTGGCTGGTGGAATGGGCGATGATCAGCCGCTTGTACAAGCGGCCCCTGGACACTTTGCTCGCCACCTGGGGTTTGTCCCTGGTGATGCAGCAAACCTTCCGCTCGGTGTTCGGCGCCCGTGAAGTGAGCGCCGAACCGCCGGCCTGGCTGATGGGTTCGGTGAACCTCAGCGATGCCATCGAGATCCCGCGCAACGGCCTGTTCATGATGGGCCTGACCGTGCTGCTGACCGGTGCGATCTTCGTCATGCTCTACCGCTCGCGCTGGGGCTTGCAGGTGCGCGCCACCGTGCAGAACCGCTTGATGAGCCGGGCGGTGGGCATCAACACGCGCAAGGTCGACCGCATGACCTTCGCCCTCGGCTGCGGCGTGGCGGGCGTGGCCGGTGCGGCGTTCACCACCATCGGCTCCACCGGGCCGACTGCCGGTTCGCAGTACATCGTCGACACCTTCCTGGTGGTGGTGTTCGGCGGCGCGCAAAGCCTGTTCGGCACCATTGCCTCGGCGTTCGTGATTGCCCAGACCCAATCGCTGTCGGAGTTTTTCCTCAGTGGCTCGATGGCCAAGGTGCTGACGCTGTCGTCGGTGATCCTGATCCTGATGCTGCGCCCGCAAGGGTTGTTCTCCATCAAAGTGCGCAAGTAGAGGCGAACCGATGAAGGCTCTAGACAAACTGCTGGGCGGCCAGCAAAACCTGATCGGCATCGTGCTGTTGGCGCTGTTGATCCTCGTGGTGTTCCCGCTGACCCTGGACGCCTTCCGGCTGAACATGGTCGGCAAGTACCTGACCTACGCGTTCGTCGCGGTGGGCCTGGTGCTGTGCTGGGGCTATGGCGGGATTCTCAGCCTCGGGCAGGGGGTGTTTTTCGGCGTCGGCGGCTACTGCATGGCGATGTTCCTGAAGCTTGAGGCCTCGGACCCGATCAGCACCAAGATCCAGTCCACCCCGGGCATCCCGGACTTCATGGACTGGAACCAGATCACCGAATTGCCGTGGCTCTGGCAGCCGTTCCACAGCTTCACGTTTACCTTGTTCGCGGTGATTGCGGTGCCGGTGCTGCTGGCGTTCATCATTGGCATGGCGCTGTTCAAGCGGCGGGTGGGCGATGTGTATTTCTCCATCGTCACCCAGGCGATTGCGCTGATCCTCACGGTGCTGATCGTCGGCCAGCAAGGCCTTACCGGTGGTGTCAATGGCATTACTGACCTCAAGACCCTGCTGGGCTGGGACCTGCGCGGTGACGGCGCGAAGATGATCCTGTATTTTATCAACGCCGGGCTGTTGTTCGGCTGCATCTTCATTGGCCGTTTCATCCTCGCCTCGAAGCTGGGCCGGCTGTTGATGGCCATGCGCGACAAGGAAGAGCGGGTACGGTTTTCCGGGTATGACGTGGCCAGCTTCAAGATTTTCGTGTTCTGCGTGGCGGCGGCGTTCTCGGCGATTGGCGGGGCGATGTTTGCCTTGCAGGTGGGCTTTATGTCGCCGTCGTTCGTGGGCATCGTGCCGTCCATCGAGATGGTGATCTTTGCCGCGGTGGGCGGGCGCATGTCGTTGCTGGGCGCGGTGTATGGCGCGTTGCTGGTGAACTATGGCAAGACCTACTTTTCCGAATCCTTCCCCGAGCTGTGGCTATACCTGATGGGCGGGTTGTTTATCGCCGTGGTCATGTACTTCCCCAACGGCCTGGCGGGGTTGTGGGACAGCCATGGTCGCCAGGCCCTGGCCCGGGTGTTGCGGCGCAAGCCGGTGGTCAAGGCCGAACCGGCGAAGATCAAGCCCAAGGCGGAAGCCAAGATCCTGGAGACACAGCCATGACCGCCGTTGGTTTTGAGATGAAAAAACCGGTATTGGCTATCGAAGGCCTCACCGTGTCATTCGATGGCTTCAAGGCTGTCGACAACCTCAACCTGTATATCGACCGCAATGAAGTGCGGGTAGTGATCGGGCCCAACGGCGCCGGCAAAACCACGGTGCTGGATTTGATCTGCGGCAAGACCCGCGCCACCAGTGGCAGCATCCAGTTCGACGGCCAGGAACTGACCAAAATGCGCGAATACAACATCGTGCGCGCCGGGGTAGGGCGCAAGTTCCAGAACCCATCGATCTACGAAAACCTCACGGTGTTTGAAAACCTCGAGATGTCGTATCCGGCCGGGCGCAAGGTGTGGGGTGCGCTGTTTTTCAAGCGTAATGCCCAGGTGATTGCGCGGGTCGAGGAGGTGGCGCGGGAAATCTTCCTCGGCGACTTGTTGCAGCAGCAGGCGGACCTGCTGTCCCACGGGCAAAAGCAGTGGCTGGAGATTGGCATGCTGCTGATGCAAGACCCTGAATTGCTGATGCTCGACGAGCCGGTGGCCGGGATGAGCGTCAACGAGCGGGCGCAAACGGCCGAGTTGCTAAAGCGCATCAGCCAGGGGCGCTCGGTGTTGGTGATCGAGCATGACATGGAGTTCGTCAAGAGCATTGCCCACAAGGTCACGGTTTTGCATCAGGGCAAGGTGCTGGCCGAGGGCAGCATGGAGTCGGTGCAGAGCAATCCGAAAGTCATTGAAGTGTATTTGGGCCACTGAGGAGTCGGGCATGTTCAAGATCGACAAACTGTCGTGTGGGTACGGGCAGAGCCAGATTCTTCACGACCTGGAACTGGATGTGGCGAAGCGTGAGATCGTCGCGGTGATGGGGCGCAACGGGATGGGCAAGACCACGTTGTTCAAGAGCCTGATGGGTATTTTGCCGCAGTGGCAGGGGCAGGTGAGTGTGGATGGGCATGATGTGTCTGCGCTTGAAACCCATGAGCGGGTGGAGCGGGGGATTGCCTATGTGCCGCAGGGGCGGATGATTTTTCCCAGCATGAGTGTGTTGGAGAATATTCAGACTGGGTTGCCGGCGGCGGCCCGGGGCAGGGTGCCTGAGGATTTGTATGCGCTGTTTCCGGTGCTCTATGACATGCGTTCGCGCAAGGGTGGGAATTTGTCTGGGGGGCAGCAACAGCAGTTGGCGATTGCCCGGGCGTTGGCGACGAATCCCAAGGTGTTGTTGCTCGATGAGCCGACTGAGGGGATTCAGCCTTCGATCATCAAGGACATTGCTCGTACGCTTAAGGAGATTCGCAATTTGCGGGATTTGACGATTGTTGTTTCTGAGCAGGTGTTGTCGTTTACTTTGGAAATTGCTGATCGGTTTTTGGTGATTGAGAAGGGGAGGTTTGTGATTGAGGAAACTCGGGATCGGGTGGATGAGGCGACTATCAGTCGGTACTTGTCGGTTTGACCTGGCTGGGTACATATCCGTTATTTGGGT
>NZ_JACAPX010000003.1:0-116768 GCF_013385435.1 Pseudomonas sp. F9001 | reverse complement strand
ATCACCCAAATAACGGATATGTACCCAGCCCCCAGCCCCCAGCCCCCAGCAGCCCAACACATTGGCGTATCCTTACCCCTCCACCCCAAGGCCCGATCAAAAAATGCTGGTGATATCCAACAACGTGCACCTCCCCGACGCCGAGATCGAGCTGACAGCCATCCGCGCCCAGGGCGCTGGCGGTCAAAACGTCAACAAGGTCTCCAGCGCCGTGCACCTGCGTTTCGACATCCCGGCCTCGTCCCTGCCTGACTTCTACAAGGAACGCCTGCTGGCCCTGCGCGACACCCGCATCACCAGCGAAGGCGTACTGATCCTCAAGGCCCAGCAATACCGAACCCAGGAACAAAACCGCGCCGACGCCCTCGAGCGCCTGGTGGAACTGATCCTCAGCGCCACCAAGGTCGAAAAGAAACGCCGCCCCACCAAACCCACCCTGGGCTCAAAGAAGCGCCGCCTCGAATCCAAGACCAAACGCGGCAGCATCAAGGCCGGCCGCGGCAAGGTCGACTTCTAACTCGCCTGACGTTCTTCGCGGTACTTAGGCGCCTGCCGGTACAAATACAGGCTCAACAGCAACCCGCCAAACGCCGCGATCGCCGCAAACAGGAAGATCGAGGCAAACCCGAACCCCGCCGCAATCGCCCCGGCCAACGGCCCGGTGATCCCCAACGACAAATCGATAAACAGCGAATACGCCCCCACCGCCGCACCCCGGCTCGAGGCGGGCACCAGGTTGACCGCCTCCACACCCAAGGCCGGAAACACCAGGGAAAAGCCAAACCCGCTCAACGCCGCACCCGCCAACGCCAAATGAGGATCCGGCGCCAGCCACAGCAGCAGCAGCCCCAGCGTCTCCACCGACAAACAGGCAATCGCTACGCGAAACCCGCCAATGCGGTTGATCAAATTGCCGAACAACAACCGCGCCCCGATAAAGCTGGCACCGAACAGGCTCAGGCACAGCACCGCGTTATCCCAATGCTGGGTCGCGTAATACAAGGTGATGAAGGTGGCGATGGTGCCAAACCCGATCGAGCCCAGCGCCAGCCCGCAGCCGTGAGGCAACACGCGCCCCAGCACATGCATGAACGGCAGGCGCTCGCCCACCACGATCGGCGCGGCGACTTTCGGCCAGGCCAGCAGCAGGCCCAGCACCGCCAGCAGGATGATGCTGACGCCCATGCTCCACAGCCCGAAATGACTGACCAGCAACACCCCCAGCGGTGCGCCGATGGCCAGGGCGCCGTAGCTGGCGATGCCGTTCCAGGAGATGACCTTGGCGGTATTCGCCGCACCCACCCGGCCAATGCCCCAGCCGATGGAACCCGAGCCCACCAGGCTTTCAGCGCTGCCCAGCACCAGGCGGCCAATCAGCAGGCTGGTGAGGCTCAGCGCCGGCAGGTGTGACAGCCACGCCGAGAGCAACATGAACACGCCGCTCAACCCGCAACCGGCCAGGCCGTACATGACGGCGCGCTTGCTGCCGCGGTTATCGATGATGCGTCCCGCGTAGGGCCGGCTCAGCAGAGTGGCCAGGTATTGCACGCTGATCACAAGGCCCGCGATCACGGCGCCAAAGCCCAGGTCGCTGTGCACATAGCCAGGCAACACGGCCAGGGGAATGCCGATATTCAGGTAGCCGATGAAGGTGAACAAAACGATGGAAACGACTTGCAGCGTGACCGCCATGGGGCGCTGGGTATCTGGCATGGGGAGAGGTCCACTGTCGCAGCAGGAAAAGATAGGCTGCTTATGATACCGATGCTGGGCGCGTGCGGGGGCAGCAAAGCAAACTTTTAGCGATCGGCGGGGTTGAGCAGTTGCGTGGTTACCAACGCGGCGAGGGCGTTTTCCTGGGTGCCGAAGCGCTTGAGCAGGAGGGCCTGTTTTTCCGGGGTGAGGCGGTTCCATACGTCGCCCATGTGCAAGGCAGTGTCGAGCAGGGCGGTATCGGGGGTGGTGTCGGTCATGGCGGGGCTCACGGTGTTCAGGCGGTGTGGAAAGCGCGCAATGTCACGCTTTCCACACGGTCTGGGTACGGCTCTCAGTCTTCGCTCTTGCGGTCGACCGGTTTTGCCTCTTTGGGCTCGGGCTTGGTGGCACCGGCCTGTTGCGGGGTTGGCTGCTCAGTTTCGTGCAGGCTTGGGAAGGGGAGATTAGGGATTTCGTGCATCGTCGTCGCTCCTCGCAAGATCTGTTTTATCAATCGCAGGTGATTCCGCGCGTTCAAAAAGCCTGTGCAGGATACAGCACTGTAAATGACAGAAAGATTTTATCTCAGAAAATGAACGCGTCTTCATCCCGCCGCGCAAGTGACGTGGCGCCACAGGGGTGTCGATTGTCATCGTACAACATCACCCTTCACGGATTGACATCGTACTGCGGACTGAATATAACGCTAACAGTTGTATGACGACATATGACGTTACAGTTTTATAGCGCCCGTAATACGGATGCGCTCGGTCGCAGAACGTACGCCTCAAATCTAAAAATAATTAAGGTGAAGCGATGAAAATCAAAGGCATCCGTTGGTGGATGGTCGGGCTGATGACGGTCGGCCTGATTATTAACTACCTGGCCCGCAACACGCTCTCAGTCGCAGCCCCCACGCTGATGACCGACCTGAGCATCTCCACTGAGCAGTATTCCCACATCGTTGTTGCCTGGCAGGTGTGCTACGCCTTGATGCAGCCGATCGCCGGTTATGTGATCGATGCGATCGGTACCAAGATGGGCTTTGCCATCTTCGCCATCTCCTGGTCGGTAGTCTGTGCCCTGGCGGCATTCGCCACCGGTTGGCAGAGCCTGGCAGTGGCCCGTGGCGCACTGGGGCTGACGGAGTCGGCGGGCTTCCCCGGCGGCGTCAAGGCGATTACCGAGTGGTTCCCGGCCAAGGAGCGCTCCGTCGCCATCGGCTGGTTCAACTTTGGTTCGTCGTTTGGTGCGTTGCTGGCGCCGCCACTGGTGGTCTGGGCGATTTTGCACAGCGGCTGGCAGTTGGCATTCCTGATCGTTGGCGGCATCGGCCTGGTGTGGAGCGGGCTGTGGCTGCTGCTGTACAAGCACCCGCGTGACCAGCGCCTGCTGGCCCAGGCCGAGCGTGAGTACATCGAGGCCGGCCAGGAAACCCACCTCAAGGAAGGCGTGCAGAAGAAAGCCAGCTGGAAGCGCATCCTCAAGAGCCGCAACTTTTTCGCCATCGCCTCGGCGCGCATGCTCTCGGAGCCGGCCTGGCAGACGTTCAATGCCTGGATTCCGTTGTACCTGATGACCGAGCGGCACATGAACATCAAGGAAATGGCGCTGTTCGCCTGGCTGCCGTTCCTGGCCGCCGACATTGGCTGTGTGCTGGGTGGCTACCTGAGCCCGTTGTTCCACCGCTACTTCAAGGTCTCGCTGTTCACCTCGCGCAAGCTGGTGATGCTGTTCGGTTGCCTGTGCATGATCGGCCCGGCGTGCATCGGCCTGGTGGACAGTGCCTACACCGCGATTGCCCTGCTGTGTGTCGGCGGTTTCGCCCACCAGACCTTGTCGGGTGCACTGTTTTCCATCGCCTCGGACTCATTCGGCAAGAACGACGTGGCCACCGCCACCGGTGGCGGGCAGATGTGCGGGTTTATCGGGGCTGCGGCATTTACTGCGGTGTTCGGCGTGCTGGTGACCAAGGTCGGCTACAGCCCGCTGTTTGTGGTGCTGGCGATTTTCGACATCATTGCGGCCATCGTGATCCTGATGGTGGCCCGGGAGATCGTCAAAGATCCGGAGCCAGCCACCCAAACCGGTCACGGCGGCACATTGCTGCCGGTTTAACCCTGGCGTTCCATCGCCGCCTTGTAGAGCGAGTTCTTCGGCTGGGCAAACACCCGCGCCAGCATCGGCTCGAAGAAGCTCAGCGGCAGGGTGTCGTAGGCCGGGTCGAACGCCGCCGCGTCGTATTGCGCGCAGAACTCGATGGTTTGCCGGTACTGCGGGTGGTCGCCAAATTGCTCGCGCAGGTGGCGGTCCATCCCCAGGTGGTGGAAGAAGTAGTAGCCCTGGAAGATCCCGTGCTTCTCCACCATCCACAGATTCTCGGCGCTCACAAACGGCTTGAGGATCGCGGCGGCGATGTCCGGGTGGTTGTAGGAACCGAGGGTGTCGCCGATGTCGTGGAGCAGGGCGCACACCACGTACTCTTCATCGCGCCCGTCGTGCCAGGCGCGGCTGGCGGTTTGCAGCGAGTGGGTCAGGCGGTCCACCGGGAAGCCGCCGAAGTCGCCCTCCAGCAGCCGTAGATGCGCCAGGATCCGGCTTGGCAATTGCCGTGCGTAAGCACTGAAATCCTTGGCGATGATCGCCCAGTCTTCCTGGGTACCATCCTGCATATGGGTGAAGCGGGCCTGCTGGTTCATCAAAGCCTCTCTTATTGTTCTTCAAGCGTGGGGCTAGAACGGCACCTTGCCCAGAATCATGTCGCGGTACATCACGAAATCCCCCAACAGGCTGTACAGCGGATGCTGGAAGGTCGCCGGGCGATTCTTTTCAAAGAAGAAATGGCCGATCCAGGCAAAGCTGTAGCCGGCTACCGGCAGCGCCAGCAGCAGCCACCACGCACCTTTGCCGATCGCCAACGCGAGAATGAAGATAACGAGGCTGGTGCCGATAAAGTGCAGGCGACGGCACGTACTGTTGCCGTGTTCGCTCAGGTAATACGGGTAGAAATCGGCGAAGCTGTTGAATTGCCTGGCATTTTCCACAGTGGTCGGCCCTCTGGTTATTGTTCTGCCCGACAGATGTTCGGCGGGGAGCTTATTTGAGTCTAGAGTCATCAGTGGTAACAGCCAGTGACAATAGATGCCACTTTAGTATCCTTCGGATTCCTGGCTGTCGTTTCAGCCTTCCTTGTTAAGAAAACGCCATGAGCGAACGAACGACTTCTGCAAGCTGGGCGATGGGGATAGTCAAGGCGCTGGAAATGGACGGCCTGGATTGCCGTGCCTTGTTCAAGCAGCTTGGCCTGGATTACGCCGCGCTGAATGACCCGGATGCACGCTTCCCCCAGGACTCCATGACCCGGCTCTGGCAGCGCGCGGTCGAGCTGTCGGGCAACCCGGCGATTGGCTTGAACATGGGCAAGGTGGTGCGCCCGGCGTCGTTTCATGTGGCCGGCTACGCCTTGATGTCCAGCAATACCCTGGCCGAAGGTTTTATGCGGCTGGTGCGTTACCAGCGAATCATTGCTGAAAGTGCCGACCTGAGTTTCCGCCTGTTGCCCGAAGGTTATGCGCTGATTCTGACGGTGCACGGCGACCACCTGCCGCCTACCCGGCAAAGTGCCGAAGCGTCCCTGGCCAGCGCCCTGGCGTTATGCGGCTGGCTGACCGGGCGCACGTTGCAACCGCGCAAGGTGCTGGTGCAGGGCGATCAGCCAGCGGACCTGGCACCCTATAAACAAGCCTTCCATGCACCGCTGGTGTTCAACGCGCCCTATGACGCGCTGATCTTCGAACGGGCCGATATGGAGGCGCCGTTGCCCACGGCGAACGAGGCGATGGCGTTGTTGCACGATCGTTTTGCCGGGGAGTACCTGGCGCGGTTTTCCGAGAGCCGGGTGACCCACAAGGCGCGGCAGGTGCTATGCCGATTGCTGCCCCAGGGCGAGCCCAAGCGTGAAGTGGTTGCGCAGACGTTGCACCTGTCCCAGCGCACCTTGCAGCGCCGCTTGCAGGAGGAGGGCACGAGTTTCCAGACCTTGCTCGACGACACCCGCCGCGAACTGGCCGAGCAATACCTGGCGCAGCCGAGCATGACCCTGCTGGAAATTGCCTACCTGTTGGGGTTTGCCGACCCGAGCAACTTCTTTCGTGCGTTCCGCCGCTGGTTCGATGCCACGCCCGGCGAGTACCGGGCGCGGTTGCATGAGCTGCCTGTCAGTGACGCCAAAACGCCGGAATGCACAGCACAAACACCGTAATGATCTCCAGCCGGCCCAGCAGCATGCCGAATGACAGGATCCACTTGGCAGCGTCCGGCAGGGTGGAGAAGTTACCGGCCGGGCCGATGGTTTCCCCCAGGCCCGGGCCCACGCCGGACACGGTACTGGCGGCGCCGGTCAGTGCGGTCATCCAGTCCAGGCCCAGCAGTGACAGGGCCAGGGCGATGGCGCAGATGGTGATGGCGAAGAAAAACGAGAAGGTCAGGATCGACCGCACGATTTCTTCATCGAGGCGATGGCCGTTGTACTTCTGCTTGATCACCGCCCGTGGGTGAATCAGCTGGTTCAAGTTGGCCTTGAGCAGGATGTAGGCGACCTGGAAACGGAAGATCTTGATCCCGCCAGCCGTGGAGCCGGAGCAACCGCCCACAAAGCCCAGGTAGAAGAACAGCATCAGCGAGAAATTGCCCCAGATGCTGTAGTCCCCCAGCGCAAAACCTGTGGTAGTGACTACCGAAGTGACATTTACCGCCACGTGGCGCAGCGCGTCCAGCCAATGCAGGTTGGTGGTCCACCAATACCAGGTGCCGAGCACCAGCCAGGTCACCAGCAGCAAGCCGAGCATGCCTTGCACCTGCTGATCCTTGATCAGTGCCCGGCGGTTGCCACGCATCGTGGCCACATACAGGGTGAACGGCAGGCTGCCCATGATCATCACCACCACGGCCACCCAGTGCACCGCCGGCTGTTTCCAGTGGGCCAGGGATTCGTCGGAAGTGGAAAACCCGCCGGTGGAAATTGCCGACATCGCATGGTTGATCGCATCGAACAGCCCCATCCCGGCCCACCAGAACGCCAGGCTGCCGAGGATGGTGATGCCCACGTACGCCGCCACGATCAGGCGCGCCACCATGTGCGAGCGGGGCATGACCTTTTCCGAGCGGTCGGAGGATTCGGTCTGGAACAGGCGCATGCCACCGATGCGCAGCAGCGGCAGGATCGCGACCGCCATGCCGATAAAGCCGATGCCGCCGAGCCAGTGCAGCAGCGAGCGCCAGATGAGGATGCCCGGGGACATGGTGTCCAGGCCGCTGAGCACCGTGGAACCGGTGGCTGTGATACCGGACATGCTTTCGAAGAACGAGTCGGTGTAGCTGATGTGCTGGGTCAGCAGGAACGGCAGTGCGGCGAAGATGCACACCACCAGCCAGCTGGAGACGGTCAGCAGGTACATGTCCCGCGGGCGCAGGTGCACGTGTTCCGGGCGGCCGGGGATGACCAGTGCCAGGCCTGCGATAAAGGTAATCAGGCTGGCCCAGAGGAACGACGGCAGGTCGCTGGTGCGTTCAAAAAACACCAGGGTCGCCATGGGGATGACCATGGCGATCGCCAGCGTGATCAGGAAGATGCCGATAATGAAACCGATTATCCGTAAGGTCGGCAACGCCATGAGGTCCGCTCGGGGTGACAGGAAAGGCGCCATTCTACCTGCGGTGCAGGGCAAGTAAACCGGGGGGGCGTTGGAGACGTGGCAGATCAAGTGTGGGAGCGGGCTTGCTCGCGAAAGCGGTGTATCAGTCAACGGATGCATTGGCTGACCCACCGCTTTCGCGAGCAAGCCCGCTCCCACAGGAGATTTGTGCTGGTTGATGGAGCTTGGAGGGCAGGCACAAAAAAGGCGACCCGAAGGTCGCCTCATTCAACGCGGCACTGATCAGAACTCGTGATCAGCGTTATCCGGGTTCAAGTCACTGATGCCCAGCTTGCCAGCAGCCTGTTCGATCGAACCGGTCTGCTTCACCAATGCGGCGATGGCGTCACGTACGATCTGGTTGCCTTTGTCGTTACCGGCAGCAATCAACTGGTCGTAGTGTTCGCCGTTGTTGGCGTGGTCCACCATCACCTGGATCTTCGCTTCGGTGGAGGCCAGGTCAGCCTTCAACGCTTCATCGGCCGCCGGGTCGGCCTTGGCCACCAGGGAAGACAGGCTGGCGCCGGTCATCTTGGTACCGTCGGTGCGGGTGTACTCACCCAGGTAAACGTTACGAATACCCTTGGCGTCGTAGAAGTGCGAGTTGTGGGTGTTGTCGCTGAAGCAGTCCTGTTCGTCTTCCGGCGAGTTGGCTTCCAGGGAAACCTTCATGCGCTCACCGGCCAGCTCGCCCAGGGACAGGCTACCCATGCCGAACAGCATCTTGCGCAGGCCATCGGTCGCAGGTTCTGCTTCCAGCGTGGCGCGGTAGTTGTCTTCGACGTTGGGCTTCCAGTTGCCGACCATTTCTTCCAGGTCGCTGACCAGCAGCTGAGTCACGGCGCGCAGGTAGGTGCGGCGGCGCTCGTTGTGGCCGCCAGTGGCGCCATCACCGGTCATGTAGTCCGACGCTGGGCGGTTGCCGGCGCCCGGGCCGGTGCCGTTCAGGTCCTGGCCCCAGAGCAGGAATTCAATTGCGTGGTAGCCGGTGGCTACGTTGGCTTCGGAACCGCCCAGCTCATTCAGGCTGGCGAGTTTTTCCGGGGTGATGTCTTTTACATCGACCTTGTCTTCGCCGACCTGGATCTCGTTGTTGGCGATGATGTTGGCGGTGGCGCCAGGGTTGCCCAGGGCGTGTTCGTAGGTCTTGTCGACGTAGTCGATCAGGCCTTCGTCCAGCGGCCAGGCGTTCACCTGGCCTTCCCAGTCGTCAATGATGGTGTTGCCGAAGCGGAACACTTCACTCTGCAGGTACGGCACGCGCGAGGCGATCCAGGCGGTACGGGCCGCTTTCAGGGTGTCGTCGTTCGGGTTGGCAAGGAAAGTGTCGATCGCGGTTTGCAGGGTTTTCGCGGTGGACTCGGCATCGCTGTACACCGCGAACACCATGTCAGCGTAATGCGCGACCACGGCCTTGGCGGCGGCCTCGTCTACCTGGCCTGCCGGGGCAGCCGCCGGGGCGGTGGTGCTGGCGGCGGCCGGGGCTTGAGGCGCGGCGGCCTTGTCTTTGCCTTCACCGCAACCGGCGAGCGAAATGGCAATGGCGAGAAGGCTGGCGGTGGCCAGGGGCATACGAATCATGGCGAACATCCTGCTTCGGTTGTTGATGGGGCACGCGGGGGGCGCGCAAAACTGCGACATAATGCGAAAGATTTGCATTTTGTGTAAAGCGTTATAAGCAGGAAATATTTAGTATCGATTTGCCGGCCATCGGTGCGCGTGGCCCCGATGGCCGGCATCGCTTCAGAGGATGGCGGCGTTATTGCGCTGGGCCTGTTTCAAGTAGGCCACCAACTCCCGTGCCGGCAAGGGTTTGCTGTAGTGGTAGCCCTGACCCTCGTGGCAACCCTCGGAGATGATGTAGGCCTCCTGTTCGGCGGTCTCCACACCCTCGGCGATCACCTGCATGCCAAGGCTTTTGCCGAGCTGGATGATCGCCCGCACGATGGTCGCATCGTCGTCGTCATCCAGCAGGTCCTGGACGAAGCTCTTGTCGATCTTGATCTTGTCCAGCGGCAGGCTTTTCAGATAGCTCAGGGACGAATAGCCGGTGCCGAAGTCATCAATCGCAATCAGTGCCCCGGAGCGGCGCAGGCTCAGCAGGTGCTGGGCGGCGGTGCTGATGTCTTCCATCAGGCCGGTCTCGGTGACTTCCAGCTCCAGGCTACGCGGCGGCAAGCGGTAGATTTGCAGCAGGTTGTTGACCACCCGTGGCAGCTCGGCGTGGTGCAACTGTACGGTCGACAGGTTGACCGCCATGCGCAGCTCGGTGAAGCCCAGGTCATGCCATTCCCGCAGTTGCCGGCAGGCCTGGTCCAGTACCCATTCGCCGATGGCAATGATGGTGCCGTTCTGTTCGGCCAGGGGGATAAACAGGTCGGGCGGCACCAGGCCGTGCTCCGGGTGCTGCCAGCGGATCAACGCTTCGACACCCACCACACGGTGGTCGAGATAGCTGATCTGCGGCTGGTACACCAGGTGAAACTGCTCGCGGCTCAAGGCGTCGCGCAGATCCTTTTCCAGCTCGCGGCGGCGGCGCATTTCGCTGTCGACGCTGGCGATATAGAACTGGTAGCGGTTGCGCGAGCGGCTCTTGGCCAGGGTCATGGTCTGTTCGGCTTTTTGCAGCAGCTTCTCGGTGCTGTCGCCGTCTTCCGGGAACAGGGTAATGCCGATGGTGGCACGCAGGCGGATCTGTTCGTGATCGAGGGCGAATTCGGCTTCCAGGTCGTCGAGGATGCTTTGTGCCAATTCGGCGGCTTCGTAGGGCTGCTCGATATCGGCCTGCACCAGGGCGAACTGGTCGCCGCCGAGGCGGGCGAGGGCGCCGAGGCGGCCGCTGTGGGCGCGCAGGCGGTCGGCCAGGGCCAGCAGCAACTGGTCGCCGGCCTGGTAGGTGAACTGCTCGTTGACGCTTTTGAAGTCATCCAGCCCCACGCACAACACCGCGACCCGACGTTGCCGGCGGCCGGCGTCGATCAGGATCTTGTCCAGTTGCTCCTGCAGTTTCTGGCGGTTCGGCAGGCCGGTCAGGAAGTCGTACTGGGCCATGCGCAGCAGGCTGTTTTCCGCCTCATGGCGCAAGTGCGTATTGCGCTCGATGGATTCGAGCAACTGGTTGGCGGTGTTGATCCAGAGCCCCAGCTCGTTTTTCTCGTGGCCCTTGAGCTGCGGGATCTTGTGCTCGCTGGGGCGGTCGGGGTTGATCGAACTCAGGTGCTCGATGATGCGCGAGAGCGGCTTGGTCAGCAGCCAGTGATAGACCAGGTACAACACCAGCCCCATGGCCAGCGCCCGCAGCACCCCGGAGATGAAAATGATCACCGAACTGACAAGAAACCCTTTGCCATAGGTGGCGGTGTCGAGGGTGATGCTCAGGTCACCGTAGTACTCGCTGTAAGGCCCGCGCCCCACCAGCGGCGTGGTGAACGTGCGTTCCTGGCCCAGGATCAGGTCGGTCAGCCAGCGGCTCGGGGATTGTTGCAGGTCGCGGGTTTTTTCCGCGAGCATGGTTTCGTTGGGGTGGCCGATGGAGGCCATGCGCACGGCATCATCCTGGAATAGGCCTTCGATGACCTGCATGCCCATCTCCCGGTCCAGGCTGTAGACGGCCTGGGTGGACGGGTCGCGAAACATGTCGAGGATGCGCTGGGCATCACCGGCCACGGCCTGGCGCGTCTTGTACGCATCAAAGACGATCTGCGCCGCGCTCAGTACCACGCCCACGGCCAATGCCGAAAGCAGTACCACCCGTAGCAACTTCACCGACAAGCTGTTTTTGAGTTCCAGCTTCAAAGGGTTATTCCTTGTTCCATGCGGGTAGCCTCAATATGCCATGAGTATTGGCAATCCCGTGAGGGCAGTCAAAGGGACATTGCGGCCAGGGCAGGTTTTGCAGTTTAGATGAGCGCGTCCGGGGGTAAGACGTTGGGAGGGGGAATGGAAAGGCAGGCCTGGCATGGAGTGAAGTCGGCGGATCGTACGTGCCGACTTCTTGTACTGTCTTTTCAGGACGAGCGCGGGTTTTTCAGGCCAGCGAAACAAACCGTCGAGCGTCAGCGCCCATCAGGTAAACGGAATTTTCGGCGGTTGTGGCTGGTCTTGCGCCTGAGGGTCGATTTGCCCCAAGGCCTGTCGAGCTATGTCCACGGTCTTATCAAGGATGCCCAGGCTTTTGTCCAGGACGTCCAGGCCCTTATCTGTCACGTTATCGAACACGTTAAGTGCTTGAGGGCCCATGCCGATCAAAGATGCTAGATCCATATCAAGTTCTCCTGCAGTGAATCAGAGGGACATTCCTCTTACATGCTGCGTGGCGAAATCCTTTTGATGAGTTCCAGCGTTTTCCTGGCATTTTTCCATTTGTAATCGCCCACAAAAAAGCCCGGCAATCGCCGGGCTCTTTCTACTGCAAGCGGTACTTAAGCGGTGAAGGTCTTGCCTTCGAACTGCTCAGCCACGAACTTCCAGTTGACCAGGTTCCAGAACGCTTCCACATACTTTGGACGCACGTTGCGGTAGTCGATGTAGTAAGCGTGCTCCCAGACGTCGCAGGTCAGCAGCGGGGTGTCGCCGCTGGTCAGCGGGTTGCCGGCGCCGATGGTGCTGGCCAGGGCCAGGGAACCGTCAGCCTTTTTCACCAGCCAGCCCCAACCGGAACCGAAGGTGCCGACGGAAGTCTTGGTGAACTCTTCCTTGAACTTGTCGAACGAACCGAAGGCAGCGTTGATCGCCTCAGCCAGTGCGCCGGTAGGTTGGCCGCCAGCGTTTGGCGCCAGGCAGTTCCAGTAGAAAGTGTGGTTCCAGACCTGAGCGGCGTTGTTGAAGATGCCGCCCGAAGAAGACTTGACGATTTCTTCCAGGGTCTTGCCTTCGAACTCGGTGCCAGGCACCAGGTTGTTCAGGTTCACGACATAGGTGTTGTGGTGCTTGTCGTGGTGGTATTCCAAGGTTTCCTTGGAAATGTGCGGCTGCAGGGCATCGTGTGCGTAGGGCAGCGGCGGCAATTCGAAAGCCATGATGATTCTCCTAATCAGGTCAGTTGCGGTGAGCGCAAGGCCGATCACGGGCGGCCAAACAAGCGCCGGGGAGTTTGTACTCTTTGCGGCGCAGGGGCTGGATCATAGCACCGGGGGTGCGGCAAAACCACGCAACAACTGTGTGGGATAGAGGTTCCAGAGCGTTTTGGAATATCTACGCTGCGCTGATTAATTGATAGGCCACGCTGAACATCATGGCGGCTACCAGCAGGTCCAGAATCCGCCAGGTGGCGGGGCGCGCCAGCCACGGTGCCAGCCATGCGGCGCCCAGGGCCAGGGTCATGAACCACAGGAATGAAGCGCTGGCAGCCCCGGCCACGTAGGCGCCCGGTTCGGTTTGCTGAGCGCCGAGGGAGCCGATCAACAAGACGGTGTCCAGGTACACGTGGGGGTTGAGCAACGTCACTGCCAGGGCGCTGAGCATTACCGCCTTCAACGAGCGTACCTTGAGGTTTTCGCCCTCGCCCAGGCTCTGCTTCGAGCAGGCCCGGCGCAGGGCGAGGGTACCGTACCAGAGCAGGAACGCTGCGCCACCCCAGCGGGCAATCGCCAGCAATACCGGGTTATGCGCCAGCACGGTGGCCAGGCCGAACACGCCGGCGGCCACCAGGATCGCGTCGCATGCCACGCACAGCGCTGCCACCGGCAGGTGATGTTCGCGCCGCAGGCTTTGCGCCAAAACAAAGGCGTTCTGGGTGCCGATCGCCATGATCAAACCAAAGGCCACCAACAGGCCGTTCATATAGCTTTGCCACATAGGATTTACTCCGCGCCCGCCGCCAATTGCCGCAACACCGTCATGGCGCGCTCGGCATCGGCGCGGCCTACAAACAGGTGATCGTGGTAGTAGCCGGCAATCACGTTGCAACTGATCCCGGCCTGGCCCAGGGCCGTGGCGAACGCGGCGGTCAGGCCGACCGCTTCCAGGGCCGAATGCACGTTGAGGGTGATCCACGCAGCCACATAGTCGAAGGCCAGTCCGGCGCGCTCGGCCTGCTGGCGCTCGACGATCAACGTCAGGCCTTCCTGCTCGCGGAAGCTGCCGATCACCTCGCAACCTTCGGGGATTCGGCTGTCGGCCAGGGTGCAGAACACGTAGTCGCCGTCATTGAGCTGTGGGCTCATGCTGCGCAGCAGGGTTGCCAGGGCGGTTTCGCCAGCCATGTGGAGGTCCTTGAATAAGAAGAAGCGATGCTGGCTATTCTCCCGTCCAAGGCTGTATAAGAAAAACCAATATTGCTGATCGCTCATTAGGAAAACTGATGTTCGACTATAAATTGCTTTCCGCCCTGGCGGCGGTGGTGGAACAGGCCGGCTTCGAGCGGGGCGCGCAGGTACTGGGAATTTCCCAATCGGCGATTTCCCAGCGCATCAAGCTGTTGGAGGCGCGAATCGGCCAGCCGGTGCTGGTACGTGCCACGCCGCCGACGCCCACCGATATCGGCCGCCGCCTGCTTAACCACGTGCAACAGGTACGATTGCTGGAGCGCGACCTGCAAAGCCAGGTGCCTGCGCTGGATGAAGAGGGCATGCCCGAGCGCCTGCGCATCGCCTTGAATGCCGACAGCCTCGCCACGTGGTGGGCCGAGGCGGTGAGCGACTTCTGCGCCGAGCAGCATTTGCTGTTGGACCTGGTGGTAGAAGACCAGACCGTCGGCCTCAAGCGCATGCGCGCCGGCGAAGTAGCAGCCTGTATTTGCGCCAGCGAACGCCCGGTGGCCGGTGCCCGCAGCCTGTTGCTCGGCGCGATGCGGTATCGGGCGCTGGCCAGCCCGGCGTTTGTCGCCCGGCACTTTCCCGAGGGCGTGCGGGCCGATCAACTGGCCCGCACGCCGGCGCTGGTGTTCGGCCCGGATGATTTCCTGCAGCATCGCTACCTGGCGTCCCTGGGCGTCGACGGTGGTTTCGAACACCATCTATGCCCCTCGTCCGAAGGTTTTATTCGCCTGACGGAAGCCGGATTGGGCTGGGGCCTGGTGCCCGAACTGCAGGTGCGCGACCAGCTGGAAAAGGGCGTGTTGGTGGAGTTATTGCCAGATAAGCCGATCGATGTGCCGCTGTACTGGCATCATTGGCGCAGTGGTGGACAATTGCTGGGCCTGCTGACGGATCATCTGGCACACACAACGGGGCAATGGTTGGTGCCGTTGGAGTGATGGCCAGCGTCAAGGCAACAGCGATGAAAAACGAAAGAATGCGGAGTAAGTCATGAAAATTCTGGTCACCGGCGCAAGCGGCTTCATTGGCGGGCGCTTTGCGCGTTTCGCCCTGGAGCAGGGCCTGGACGTGCGGGTCAACGGGCGGCGGGCCGAAGGTGTGGAACACCTGGTACGGCGCGGCGCCGAGTTTATCCAGGGTGATTTGAATGATCCGGACCTGGTGCGCGAGCTGTGCCGCGACGTCGAGGCCGTGGTGCATTGCGCCGGGGCCGTGGGGCTGTGGGGGCGTTATCAGGACTTCCACCAGGGCAATGTGCTGGTTACCGAAAACGTGGTGGAGGCCTGCCTCAAGCAGCGGGTCGGGCGCCTGGTGCACCTGTCTTCGCCGTCGATCTACTTCGACGGCCGTGACCACCTGGGCTTGACCGAAGAACAAGTGCCCAAGCGTTTCAAGCATCCGTATGCAGCCACCAAATACCTGGCGGAGCAAAAGGTGTTTGGCGCCCAGGAGTTTGGCCTCGAAGTGCTGGCCCTGCGCCCGCGCTTTGTCACGGGGGCCGGCGACATGAGCATCTTCCCGCGCCTGTTGAAGATGCAGCGCAAGAACCGCCTGGCGATTGTCGGCGATGGCCTGAACAAGGTCGATTTCACCAGCGTGCACAACCTCAATGAAGCCCTGCTCAGCAGTTTGCTGGCGACGGGCTCGGCGTTGGGCAAGGTCTACAACATCAGCAACGGCGCCCCGGTGCCGGTGTGGGATGTGGTGAACTACGTGATGCGACAGATGGACATGCCTCAGGTCACCCGTTATCGGTCCTACGGCTTGTCTTACAGCGTTGCGGCGCTCAATGAAGCCTTCTGTGCCATGTGGCCAGGGCGCCCGGAACCGTCTTTGTCACGGCTGGGCATGCAGGTGATGAACAAAGATTTCACCCTCGACATCACCCGCGCACGGCATTATCTCGACTACCAGCCCAAGGTCAGCCTGTGGGCGGCCCTCGACGAGTTCTGTAGCTGGTGGAAGGCCCAGGACGTGGGACTTAAATAACCGGCAACACACCGGGAACCGAATTTGCGAACCCGGGTCGATCAGTGCGGCAGGTCGGGGGTTTATACTCCGACGCCTGGCTATCCATATGCCACCTCAAAGGATTTAAGGTTGATTCATGCGTAACGATGCTAACGACGACTTCGACAACGTTCCCAGCCTGCGGGCCGACACCTCGGACGACGATGATTTCGAGCCCACGCCGGCTACCTCCGTGCGCTCCCGGCCTGCGCCGGTCGTCAAGGTCAAGAGCGCCAGTACCGGGCCGCTGTGGGCATTGGTCGGTGCGCTGCTGTTCGCCTTCGCCGGCCTAGCCTGGTGGAGCTTCCAGCAGATTTCCCTGATGGGCCAGCAACTGGTGGCGACCCAGGAAAGCTTCGCGCGCATCAGCGAGGAAGCGGCGGGGCGCCTGCAGGATATTTCCGGCAAGGTGGTGGCCAGCGAAGCCAATGTGAATAATGGCAGCGAGGCCCTGAAACTGCAGATCAAGCAGCTGGAGACCCAGTTGCTGGAGCAGGGCAAGCAGCAGATGGGCGTGGCCGGCCAGGCGACTGACCTGGACAAGCGCCTGGAGCAGATGACCGCCAGCACGACCCAACTGTCCAGTGCCAACGCGCAATTGCAGGGCCAGGTCCAGGCGCTGACGGATGCGGTGGCTACCCTCAAGTCCCGGGATGCCGAGTTCAAGGACCTCTCCGCCGACGTCGCAGCCCTGAAAAAACAGGGCAACCCCACGGCCGCCATCGCCCGCCTGGAGCAGGACCTTGTGGTCCTCAAGAGCGAACTGGACAACCGCGCCGCGGCTTCCGACGGTCCGTCCACCAAGGAGTTCGACGTGTTCCGCATCCAGACCACGCGTAACGTCACTGCCTTGCAAAGCCAGGTGCAGAACCTGCAGCAGCAGATCAACCAGCCTGCCCGGATCACCCCTCTCGGGCAGCAGTGATGTGAGGTGCTGCAGGCGTCATTACACATGACGCCTGCAGGCCCTGGCACAATCAATGTCACCAATCGGTGACATTTCCCGTCTCCTTCGTTACTTGCCCTCGCGCCGCCCTTGTTTAGACTCCCGTCATCCCGCACATAATAAAAAGGGCTAATCATGACCACGCAACCACTGCCTGCCAGTAGTTGGCTGAACGCGCCTGCCCATCACGCCTGGCTTGCCACTGAAGGCCAGCGCCTGCTGTCATTCGCCAAGGCTTCCAGGCTGCCTGACGGCTTCGGCAACCTCGACGATCAAGGCGTCCTGCCGCCCGATGCCGTCGCCGAAACCATGAACACCGCCCGCATGACCCATAGCTTTGCCATGGCCCATGGCCTGGGCCTGCCAGGTTATGCCGACCTGGTGGAACACGGCGTCATGGCCCTCAGCGGCCCGCTGCGCGATGCCCGGCACGGCGGTTGGTTCGCCACGCCCGACGCCCGCGACGGCAACACCGGCAAGGCCGCCTACCTGCACGCCTTTGTCGCCCTGGCCGCCAGCTCCGCAGTAGTGGCCGGCGCTCCCGGCGCGCAAACCTTGCTCAACGACGCGATCCACATCATCGACCAGTACTTCTGGAACGAAGAGGAGGGCGCGATGCTCGAGTCCTTTGCCCAGGACTGGAGCGGGGTAGAAGCCTATCGCGGCGCCAACAGCAACATGCACGCCACCGAAGCCTTCCTGGCCCTGGCCGATGTCACCGGTGAAACCCGCTGGCTGGACCGGGCACTGCGCATCGTCGAGCGGATTATTCATACCCATGCGGCGCAAAACCGGGACATGGTGATCGAGCATTTCGACAGCCATTGGCAACCCCTGCGTGGTTACAACGAAGACAACCCGGCCGATGGTTTTCGTCCCTACGGCATCACCCCCGGCCACGGCTTCGAATGGGCGCGACTGGTGTTGCACCTTGAGGCTGCGCGCCTGGATGCCGGGCTCGTCACCCCTGAGTGGCTAGTGACCGACGCCAAGGGCCTGTTCGCCAGCGCCTGTGAATACGCCTGGGCCGTCGACGGCGCCCCCGGCATTGTCTACACCCTCGACTGGAGCCAGCGCCCCGTGGTGCACGAGCGCCTGCACTGGACCCATTGTGAAGCCAGCGCCGCTGCCCAGGCGCTGCTCAAACGCACGGGGGAGCTGCATTACGAAACCTGGTACCGGCGCTTCTGGGAGTTCTGTGAAACCCGTTTCATTGACCGCACCCACGGCAGCTGGCACCACGAACTGAGCCCGAAAAACCAGCCCAGCGCGAAAATCTGGGGTGGCAAACCGGACCTCTACCACACCTGGCAGTCTGTCTTGCTGCCGGGGCTACCCTTGTCACCGAGCATGGCCAGTGCCGTGGCCACCGGGCGCTATGTCACCAAGTGGTGACATTTTGGCGTCCCTTTGTTACCTGCACCTGAAAAATCCCTGTTTAAACTCGTTTGCAGCGCAAGCACCGACTTGCATGCATAACAACAAGAAAAAAGGTACTCAGATGAAAGCGATCAGTCGCCTCGCCGTAGCTATTTCCGTTGCCTCGTTGTTTCCCCTCAGTGCTTTTGCCGCCGACTCGAAAGGGACGGTTGAAGTTGTGCATTGGTGGACCTCGGGTGGCGAGAAAGCGGCAGTAGATGTCCTGAAGGCCCAAGTTGAAAAAGACGGTTTCACCTGGAAAGACGGTGCCGTCGCCGGCGGTGGCGGTTCCACTGCCATGACCGTACTGAAAAGCCGCGCCGTTGCTGGCAACCCGCCAGGCATGGCCCAGATCAAAGGCCCCGACATCCAGGAATGGGCGTCCACCGGGCTGCTCGACACCGACGTCCTGAAGGTTCCCGCCAAAGAAGAGAAGTGGGATTCGCTGCTGGACAAGAAAGTCTCCGATACCGTGAAGTACGAAGGTGATTACGTGGCCGTGCCGGTGAACATTCACCGCGTGAACTGGCTGTGGATCAACCCGGAAGTGTTCAAGAAAGCCGGTATCGAAAAACCGCCTACCACCCTCGAAGAATTCTACGCCGCTGGCGACAAGCTGAAAAAAGCCGGCTTCATTGCGCTCGCCCACGGTGGCCAGCCTTGGCAGGACAGCACCGTCTTCGAAGCGGTCGTGCTCTCGGTCATGGGGGCTGACGGTTACAAGAAAGCCCTGGTGGACCTCGACGAAAAAGCCCTGACCGGCCCTGAAATGATCAAGTCCCTGACCGAGCTGAAGAAAGTCGCGACCTACATGGACGCCGACGGCAAGGGCCAGGACTGGAACCTGGAAGCCGCCAAGGTCATCAATGGCAAAGCCGGCATGCAGATCATGGGTGACTGGGCCAAGAGTGAATGGACCGCCGCCAAGAAAGTCGCCGGCAAAGACTACGAGTGCGTAGCCTTCCCGGGCACCGACAAGGCCTTCACCTACAACATCGACTCCCTCGCAGCCTTCAAGCAGAAAGACAAAGGCACTGCTGCCGGTCAGCAGGACATCGCCAAGGTCGTGCTGAGCGAAAACTTCCAGAAAGTCTTCAGCATCAACAAGGGCTCGATCCCGGTTCGTATCGACATGTTGCAAGACATGGGCAAATACGGCTTCGACTCCTGCGCCCAGACTGCTGCCAAGGACTTCCTGGCGGATGCCAAGACTGGCGGCCTGCAACCAAGCATGGCCCACAACATGGCAACCACGCTGGCGGTACAAGGCGCGTTCTTTGATGTCGTGACCAACTACATCAATGACCCGAAAGCTGACCCTGCCGATACCGCGAAGAAACTCGCGGCAGCGATCAAGTCGGCCAAGTAACGGTTAGTACCGAATGGCCTTGTGGGGGGACCCCTAACCCCCACAAGGCATGTTCCTGTAGTCCTTTTTCCCTGTACTGGATTTTCCCATGAGTTCTGTTGCTGTGTTCAGCAAAGCCTCGCCGTTCGATGCACTGCAGCGCTGGCTACCCAAACTGGTGCTGGCGCCGAGCATGTTCATCGTTCTGGTGGGCTTCTATGGCTACATCCTGTGGACGTTCGTGCTGTCGTTCACTAACTCGACTTTCCTGCCGACCTACAAGTTCGTAGGCCTGGCGCAATACGTGCGCTTGTTCGACAACGACCGCTGGTGGGTCGCGAGCAAGAACCTCGCGGTGTTCGGGGGCATGTTCATCGGCATCACCCTGGTGATCGGCGTGACCCTGGCGATTTTCCTCGACCAGAAAATCCGTCGCGAAGGTTTTATCCGCACCATTTACCTGTACCCGATGGCGCTCTCGATGATCGTCACCGGTACCGCCTGGAAATGGCTGCTCAACCCAGGCATGGGCCTGGACAAACTGCTGCGTGACTGGGGCTGGGAAGGCTTTCGCCTGGACTGGCTGATCGACCCGGACCGTGTGGTGTATTGCCTAGTGATCGCTGCTGTGTGGCAAGCCTCCGGCTTCATCATGGCGATGTTCCTTGCCGGCCTGCGCGGTGTTGATCAATCGATCATCCGTGCCGCACAGATCGACGGCGCGAGCATGCCGCGCATCTACTGGAAAGTGGTGCTGCCAAGCCTGCGCCCGGTGTTCTTCAGTGCGGTAATGATCCTGGCGCACATCGCGATCAAGAGCTTCGACCTGGTGGCGGCCATGACGGCGGGTGGTCCGGGTTACTCCTCCGACCTGCCGGCGATGTTCATGTACTCCTTCACCTTCAGCCGCGGCCAGATGGGCATGGGTTCGGCCAGTGCGATTCTGATGCTCGGTGCGATTCTCGCGATCATCGTGCCTTACCTGTACTCCGAGCTGAGGACCAAGCGCAATGACTAGTCTTGCTGGCAAACCTGCCATCAGCCTGAGCCGCGTCGCGATCTACGCGGTGCTGATTCTCGCTGTCCTGCTGTACCTGGTGCCGTTGGTGGTCATGTTGCTCACCAGCTTCAAGACCCCGGAAGACATCAGCACCGGCAACCTGCTGAGCTGGCCCACCGTGATCACCGGCATCGGCTGGGTGAAAGCCTGGGCCACGGTTGACGGCTACTTCTGGAACTCGATCAAGATCACCGTTCCGGCGGTACTGATCTCCACCGCCATCGGTGCGTTGAACGGCTACGTGCTGTCGATGTGGCGCTTCCGTGGTTCGCAGTTGTTCTTCGGCCTGTTGCTGTTCGGCTGCTTCCTGCCGTTCCAGACCGTGCTGCTGCCAGCCTCGTTCACCCTCGGCAAGATGGGCCTGGCCAGTACCACCACGGGCCTGGTGTTCGTGCACATCGTCTACGGACTGGCGTTTACTACACTGTTCTTCCGTAACTACTACGTCAGCATTCCCGATGCACTGGTGAAGGCGGCTCGCCTGGATGGCGCGGGGTTCTTCACGATCTTCCGCCTGATCATCCTGCCGATGTCGACACCCATCATCATGGTGTGCCTGATCTGGCAGTTCACGCAGATCTGGAACGACTTCCTGTTCGGCGTGGTGTTCTCCAGCGGTGATTCGCAGCCCATCACGGTGGCGCTGAACAACCTGGTCAACACCAGTACCGGGGTCAAGGAATATAACGTTGATATGGCGGCGGCGATGATCGCCGGGCTGCCGACCCTGCTGGTCTATGTGGTCGCAGGCAAGTATTTCGTGCGCGGCCTGACGGCCGGCGCGGTCAAGGGGTAATCATGGCAACGCTCGAACTTCGTAACGTAAACAAGACCTACGGTACCGGCCTGCCGGACACCCTGAAGAACATCGAACTGTCGATCAAGGAAGGTGAGTTCCTGATCCTGGTCGGTCCTTCGGGTTGCGGCAAATCGACCTTGATGAATTGCATTGCCGGCCTGGAAAACATCACCGGTGGCGCGATCATGATCGGCGACCAGGACGTCAGCGGCATGAGCCCCAAGGATCGTGACATCGCCATGGTGTTCCAGTCCTACGCGCTGTACCCGACCATGAGCGTGCGCGAGAACATCGAATTCGGCCTGAAGATTCGCAAGATGCCCCAGGCGGCGATCGATGAAGAAGTGGCGCGAGTGGCCAAGCTGCTGCAGATCGAGCACCTGCTCAATCGCAAGCCGGGCCAGCTCTCCGGTGGCCAGCAACAACGCGTGGCCATGGGCCGTGCACTGGCGCGTCGCCCGAAGATCTACCTGTTCGACGAACCGCTGTCCAACCTCGACGCCAAGCTGCGGGTCGAGATGCGTACCGAAATGAAACTGATGCACCAGCGTCTGAAAACCACCACCGTCTACGTCACCCACGATCAGATCGAAGCGATGACCCTGGGCGACAAAGTGGCGGTCATGAAGGACGGCATCATCCAGCAGTTCGGCACGCCGAAAGAGATCTACAACGACCCGGCCAATCTGTTCGTGGCGAGCTTCATCGGTTCGCCGCCGATGAACTTCATTCCACTGCGCCTGCAACGCAAGGACGGCCGCCTGGTGGCGCTGCTGGACAGCGGCCAGGCCCGCTGTGAATTGCCGTTGAACATGAACGATGCCGGTCTTGAAGACCGCGAAGTGATCCTGGGCCTGCGCCCGGAGCAGATCGTACTGGCTGCCGCTGAAGCCACCGGCGCGCCGACCATTCGGGCCGAGGTGCAAGTCACCGAGCCGACCGGTCCGGACACCCTGGTGTTCGTGCAAATCAATGACACCAAGGTCTGCTGCCGCCTGGCGCCCGATGTGGCGCCGCAAGTGGGCGAGACCCTGACCTTGCAGTTCGACCCGGCCAAGGTGTTGCTGTTCGACGCCAAGACCGGCGAGCGCCTGGGCACTGCCACCTCGTTGCCGGCACAGGATCGTGCGGACAACGTTGCTCAATTCAAGGGACGCTGAAGTTTCAAATGATGTGTAGGGGCTTTTGTGAGAGTCCTGCTCTCACAAAGAAGTAAACCGCGTTAGATAAAAACAGTTAATAACAATAAAGACGAGGATGTAGGGATGAAAAAGCACCACAACAACACCCGGCTGATCTGCCAACTGTCAGCAGCAGCCGCCCTGGTACTGTCCGCCAATGCGATGGCGGACGACGCGTTCAGCGCCGATTCCAAGTGGATGACCGGCGATTGGGGCGGCGAGCGTACCAAGCTGATCGAGCAAGGTATCGACATCAAGGCGGATTACGTCGGTGAAGTCGGTGGCAACCTCAGCGGTGGCTACAACAACGACAAGACTGCCCGTTACGCTGACCAGTTCGGTCTGGGCGTGGCACTGGACCTGCAAAAGCTGTGGGGCTGGGACAACACCCAGGCCAAGATCCAGTTGACCAATCGTAATGGCGCAAACATTTCCAACGACCGTATTGGCGACCCGCGTGCCGGCACCTTGAGTTCGTCTCAAGAAGTCGACGGCCGAGGCCACATGGTGCGTCTGACCCAGTTCTGGATTCAGCACCAGATGTTCGACAACAAACTGGACGTGAAACTCGGTTACTTCGGTGAAGGCGAAGACTTCAACACCTTCCCGTGCGACTTCCAGAACCTGTCGTTCTGTGGCTCGCAGGTCGGTAACTATGTAAACACCTGGTACAACTGGCCCGTCAGCCAGGCGGCTATCCGCGTGAAGTACAACATCACGCCTGAGCTGTATGCGCAAATCGGTGCGTACAACCAGAACCCGTCGCAACTGGAGCACGGCAACGGCTTCAAGCTCAGCGGCAGCGGCACCAAGGGCACCGTATTGCCGGTTGAATTGGTCTGGTCGCCGAAGGTCAATGGCCTGCCGGGCGAATACCGTGTGGGTTACTACAAGAGCACCGCCGACGCTACCGACGTACGTGAAGACGTCAACGGTAACGATGCTGGCACCACGGGCGCAGCCTTCCGCGTTCGCAGCAGCAAAAGCGGTTACTGGGGCGTTCTGCAACAGCAACTCACCACCCACAATGGCGATGCTTCCCGCGGCTTGAACATTGCGGCCAACGTCACCTTCCACGACAAAGACACCAACCTGGTCGACAACTACCAGTCGCTGATGCTTGTGTATAAAGGTCCATTCGACGCACGTACAAAAGATGACGTGGGTATCGGTGTATCCCGTATCCATGCCAACAGTGACGTGAAGAAAAATGCTGAGTTGCTCAACGCGGCCGGCGGTTTCACGGATTACGACCAATCGGGTTACGCACCGCTGCGTAACACGGAGTACAACGTCGAACTCAACTACGGCATCCACGTCACCAACTGGCTGACCGTGCGTCCCAACCTGCAATACATCGCCAACCCAGGTGGTGTTAAGCAAGTCGACAACGCGGTGGTAGCGGGCCTGAAAATTCAGTCTACGTTCTAACGTTGTTGCGATAAGCTCCTTCTCTCTGTGCGCATTTTGCGGGTAGCCATGGCTATCCGCTTTTTTTTGTGTGGGAGCTGGCTTGCCTGCGATGCGAGCCCCGCGGTGTATCTGCCACACCGAGGCGATGCCATCGCAGGCAAGCCAGCGCCTGCAAAGATATTCAGGACCGTGGCACATGCATGAGCATCCGCTGCAACGCTTTTTCAAATCCCTGCGCGAGCGGCCGGTATTCGCCTGGGAACGCTTCCAGATGCGCGATGTGCTGGTGATCGATCACCCGCTCTGCCAGGCGGTGTTCAGTCGCCAGGGCGCGCAATTGCTGCACTTTCAGCCCACGGGCCAGAAGCCCTGGCTGTGGTGCGCGGCCAAGTGGCCGCAGGTCGGCGCCATCCGTGGCGGCGTGCCGGTGTGTTGGCCGTGGTATGGCCGCCATCCCAGCGAAAACGCCTGGCCGTCCCATGGCTGGGCACGGCTGATCGACTGGAAATTGCTGGACAGCAGCACCGACGACGACGGCGTGCGTTTGCACTGGCAATTGCAGCTATGCGACTGGCAGGTGGACCTGCATGCACACCTGGGGGAAACCCTGGAGCTGCGCCTGGCCACCGAGCACCAGGACGAGCTGCCGTGCCAATTGAGCCATGCTTTGCACGCTTATTGGCGGATTGGCAACGTTGGTGAGATAGCGCTGTCTGGGCTCGATGGCGCGCAGGGCTACGACCAGCTGAATCGTCAGGCGTGCCAGCAGGAAGGCGAGTTGCGTGTCGATGGTGGGTGTCAGCGGGTGTTCCAGCACGACGGTGAACTGCACCTCAAGGACCATGCCTGGCAGCGCGAATTGTGCATCGACACCGGCGAGAGTGCCGACACGGTGGTGTGGCACCCGGGGAGTCGACCGTTGCTGGGGGTGAGCTTCAACGAGGCTGCGGGGTTTGTGTGTGTGGAGTCGGCGATGGCTGCTGCGAGCCTGGCGCCGGGGGAGAGGGCGCATTTGAGTTTGCAGGCGCGGGCGGGGGCTTGATCCGGATGTTCCGGTGTTGCTGATGCCGCTTTCGCGAGCAAGCCCGCTCCCACATTAGACCGAGTTCCACTTTTGGAATGCAGTCGAATGTGGGAGCGGGCTTGCTCGCGAAGAGGCCGGCACATTCACAGTAGATTCGGGCCTAGTTGAATTCATCCCCAACCGGATACCGGCTGTCGTTCAAGCTCTCTTTGATCTTGCGCAAGTGCGGCTGGAAATCCACTCCGCGACGCAAGGTCATGCCCGTCGCCAGTACATCCAGCACCGTCAACTGAATGATCCGCGAGGTCATCGGCATGTAGATGTCGGTGTCTTCCGGCAACGGAATGTTCAGGCTCACCGTACTGGCCTTGGCCAGCGGCGAATTTTCGGCGGTCACGCCCAGCACCGAGGCGCCGTTTTCCCGCGCAATACGTGCTACTTCCACCAGTTCACGGGTACGCCCGGTGTAGGAAATGATCACGAACAACTCCCCGGTGTGGGCCACCGAGGCGATCATCCGCTGCATCAGCACATCGGCGTGGGCCGTGACCGACAGGTTGAAACGGAAAAACTTGTGCAGCGCGTCCATGGCCACCGGCGCCGAAGCACCCAGGCCGAAGAAGTGGATCTGCCGAGCCTGGATCAGCAGGTCGACGGCCTTGCTGATCAGGTTCGGGTCCAGGGCCTGGCAGGCGCTGTCGAGGGACGCGATGGCACTGCCGAAGATCTTCTGGGTGTAGGCCTCCGGGTTATCATCGGCCTCCACCGCGCGGCTGACATACGCCGCGCCACTGGCCAGGCTTTGCGCCAGCTGCAATTTAAGTTCAGGGTAACCACTCACGCCGAACGAGCGGCAGAAGCGGTTCACTGTAGGTTCGCTGACCGAAGCGGCCTGGGCGAGGGCGGCGATAGAGAAGCGGGTCGCCTGCTGCGGGTTGAGCAGGATGACCTCGGCGACTTTACGTTCAGCCTTGTTCAGTTCTTCGAGGCGTTTCTGGATCTGTTCCAGTAGATTTCGCACGCGGTCCATTCATGTTTCCTTAGGGCGACGATGCAAATAAGGGTCGTCAACCAATCGACGAGCGGCCCTTTGCGGTGGCCTATCCTACTGAGGGTAGTTGAACACCACCACTCGGAATACGTTTTTCGGGAAAATGTTGTGGTTATTACTACATTTTTCCTTGAGTGATGCCTTAAAAAAAGGTATTTGTAGCTTAACTTGATAAAAGAACAAACATCATGCCTTCGATAACCGTAGAACCCTGCACCTTTGCCCTGTTTGGCGCCTTGGGTGATCTGGCGCTGCGCAAGTTATTTCCTGCCCTCTATCAACTCGATGGTGCGGGCCTGCTGCACGAAGACACGCGCATCCTGGCCCTGGCCCGTGAGGCCGGTTCCGAGCAACAGCACCTGGTCCACATCGAAAAAGAATTGCGTGGTTACGTTGGCAAGGAACTGGACGAAACCGTCGCCCAGCGTTTCCTGGCCCGCCTGACGTACCTGCATGTCGACTTCCTGAAGGCCGATGACTACGTCGCCCTGGCAGAGAACGCCGGCACTGAACAACGCCTGATTGCCTACTTCGCCACCCCGGCGGCGGTGTATGGCGCGATCTGCGAGAACCTGTCCAAGGTCGGCCTGGCGGAAAATACCCGCGTGGTCCTGGAAAAACCCATCGGTTCGGACCTGGATTCCTCGCGCAAGGTCAACGACGCCGTGGCGCAGTTTTTCCCGGAAAACCGCACCTACCGCATCGACCACTACCTGGGCAAAGAGACCGTCCAGAACCTGATCGCCCTGCGTTTTGCCAACAGCCTGTTTGAAACCCAGTGGAACCAGAACTACATCTCCCACGTGGAAATCACCGTGGCCGAGCAAGTAGGCATCGAAGGTCGCTGGGGCTATTTCGACAAGGCCGGGCAGCTGCGGGACATGATCCAGAATCACCTGCTGCAGCTGCTGTGCCTGATCGCCATGGACCCGCCGGCCGACCTGTCTGCCGACAGTATTCGGGACGAGAAGGTCAAGGTGCTCAAGGCCCTGGCGCCCATCAGCCCGGACGGCCTGACCACCCAGGTGGTGCGTGGCCAATACATCGCCGGCTACAGCGCCGGCAAGCCGGTACCGGGTTACCTGGAAGAAGAGAACTCCAACACCCAGAGCGACACCGAGACCTTCGTCGCCCTGCGTGCCGATATCCGTAACTGGCGTTGGGCCGGGGTGCCGTTCTACCTGCGTACCGGCAAGCGCATGCCGCAAAAACTGTCGCAGATCGTCATCCACTTCAAGGAACCGTCCCACTACATCTTCGCCCCCGAGCAGCGCTTGCAGATCAGCAACAAACTGATCATCCGCCTGCAACCGGACGAAGGGATTTCCTTGCGCGTGATGACCAAGGAGCAGGGCCTGGACAAGGGCATGCAACTGCGCAGCGGCCCGCTGCAACTGAATTTTTCCGACACCTATCGCAGCGCACGGATTCCCGATGCCTACGAGCGGCTGTTGCTGGAAGTAATGCGTGGCAACCAGAACCTGTTTGTGCGCAAAGATGAAATCGAAGCTGCGTGGAAGTGGTGTGACCAGTTGATCGCCGGATGGAAAAAATCCGGTGATGCGCCCAAGCCGTACGCGGCGGGGTCCTGGGGGCCAATGAGCTCGATTGCACTGATCACGCGGGACGGGAGGTCTTGGTATGGCGATATCTGATTTGAAACTGCCTCAGGGCGTGACTGCCCATGAGTACCGCAACCCGGTGCTGCTGGCGGATGGCTTGGCCAATGACGTGGCCGAACAACTGCGCGCGGCCATCAGTGCCCGTGGCGAGGCGACCCTGGTGGTGTCCGGCGGCCGCAGCCCGGTGGCGTTCTTCCAGAACCTCGCCAAGCAAGGCCTGGACTGGTCCAAGGTGACCATCACCCTGGCCGACGAGCGCTGGGTGCCGGTGGAACATGCCGACAGCAATGCCGGCCTGTTGAAGAAGTATTTGCTGCAAGGCCCGGCGGCCAAGGCCAAGTTCCTGAGCCTGTACAGCGTCGCCGCCACCCTTGACGACGCTGCCGAGCAAGCCGATCGCCTGCTGGCCGAGTTGTCGGCAATTGATGTGCTGGTGCTGGGCATGGGCGACGACGGTCACACCGCGTCGCTGTTCCCCAACAGCCCGAACCTGGCTGAAGCACTGAAGCCCGATGGCAGTCGTCGTTGCTGGCCGATGCTGGCGCCGACCGTGCCGCACCAGCGCCTGACCATGAGTCGCGCGTTGCTGGCTACCGCCCACTACACCGTGCTGTCGATTTCCGGCAGCTCGAAATTGACCACCTTGAGCGCCGCGCTGGCCAGTGACGACGTTGCTGCCATGCCGATACGCGCGTTTTTGCAACCTACTTTAGAGATTTACTGGTGCCCATGAGCCAAGGATCAGCCGCGATGAACAGCCCTCAACCTACCGTTTCCATGGCGGACAAAGTTGCCTTGATCGACAGCCTCTGCGCCAAGGCGCGGATCCTGCCGGTGATCACCATTGCCCGTGAACAGGACATCCTGCCGCTGGCCGATGCCCTGGCAGCCGGTGGTTTGACCGCACTGGAAGTGACCCTGCGCTCGCAGTTCGGCCTCAAGGCCATCCAGGTACTGCGTGAGCAGCGTCCGGAGCTGTGCACCGGTGCCGGTACCGTGCTGGATCGTCATATGCTGGAAGCGGCCGAAGTGGCCGGTTCGCAATTTATCGTCACCCCCGGGATTACCCGTGACCTGCTGGAAGCCTCGGTACACAGCTCGATTCCGCTGTTGCCGGGCATCAGCAATGCCTCCGGGATCATGGAAGGTTATGGCCTGGGTTATCGCCGTTTCAAGCTGTTCCCGGCTGAAGTCAGCGGTGGCGTGGCGGCGATCAAGGCCCTGGGCGGCCCGTTTGGCGAAGTGAAATTCTGCCCGACTGGTGGTGTTGGCCCGGCCAACATCAAGAGCTACATGGCGTTGAAAAATGTGATGTGCGTGGGCGGTAGCTGGATGCTTGATCCGGAATGGGTCAAGAATGGCGACTGGGCACGCATCCAGGAAACCACCGCCGAGGCGCTGGCCCTGCTGGACTGATTGGATTTACCGAATCGTTGTTGCTGTGTTCTACGGCATTTTTGCGGTGCACTTGGTCGGTGTGCCGCTTTTTTTTGCCTGCGGAAAATGGCCCACTCCCACTGTAGGAGCGAGCTTGCTCGCGAAAAAACCGAGAGCACCGCTGGGTGTCAGGTTTCCCGTGTCATCGTTAACGACCTTCGCGAGCAAGCTCGCTCCTACAGTGATATCGCGCTCAGTTCGGTGATGGCTTTGATCAGCGCATGAATGTCCGCCGCTGACGTCAAAAAGCCTGGTGTCACCCGAATACAACTGCCGAACGAGGCCCCGCTGCGGGTTGTGGTGAAGAGGTTGTATTCCTTGAGCAGTCGGTCCGCCATCACCTGTTGATCCGGCTGATGAGTGAACTTGAACGACGTAATCGCGCAATACAGCCGTGGGTCGTCCGGCGTCAGCACTTCAATTCCCGGCAACTGCCGCACCTCACTCACCCACAAATCCCGCAGGTAATTAAGGCGGGCGCCCTTGACCCTGGATCCACCCAGCAAACGATGCTCTTCGAACACCAGCGGCAAGGTCATCAACGCCGGGAAATTCGGCGTGCTGTACGGCGTGCGGGCACGTACATCGGTCACCGGATAGTGAAACTCACCCATGTCCGGATCAATGTCCGCCAACCGTTGCGGGTCGATATAAATAAAGCCCAGGGTCAACGGCGCACCGATCCACTTGTGCAGGTTGAAACCGGCAAACGCGATACCCAACTGTGCCAGGTTGAACTCGATCTGCCCCAGCGCATGGGCGCCATCGAGGATCACATCAATTCCATGTTCCCTGGCAGCGCCGGCAATCGCCTCCACCGGCATCACCAGCCCGGTGCGGTGGGTCACGTAGGTCAGTGCCAGCAGTTTCAGGCGGGGATAGCGCAGGAACGCATCGCGATACGTCTGCACCAGGCTGTCGAAACTGGCCGGGTGTTCGTGGGCAATTTCGATCACTTCTACGCCGCGATTCTGCGCCAGCCAGCGCATGGCGCCCTTGACGGTGTCGTACTCCAGGTCGCTGATCAGCACCTGGTCGCCGGGCTGCAAGCGGTTGTAGTTGCGGATCAGCGACTGCAACGCATCCGAGGCGCAGCGGGTGAGGGCGATGGCTTCAGGATCGGCGTCCATCAACTGCGCCAACTGGTTACGGATCTCGACGTTTTCGCCCTGCTCGAAACGCTGGCGCACATGGATCGAGTTGCTGCGGTTGATGAAGGCGACGTTGTCCTGATACTGCTCAAGTACCGCGCGGCTCATGCGCCCGAAGTAACCGTTTTCGAGGTTGATCGGGCCGGGCTCCAGGTCGTAGCGCTGGGCGATGGCGTGCCAGTGTTGTTCGTCGCGGGTACTGTCCATGTGCGTGCTCTATTAATAACGAGGGGCGGGCTTGCCGTGCTTGGCGCGTAGGGGTTCCAGCAGTTCGGATAAACCGTTGTGGTCGATTTCCTGCATCAGGGCCAGCAACCCGCCCAGTTCGCCGTGGGGGAAACCTTCACGGGCGAACCAGTTCAGGTAGGGGCCGGGCAAGTCGGCAATGATCCGGCCCTTGTACTTGCCGAAGGGCATTTCGCGGGTGATCAGCAGTTCAAGTTTTTCAGGGTTCATTGCGGCTTCAGGTGTTTGAGTCGATGCCTTGGAAAATACAGGCATTCTGCATGGAGGCCAAATGACAGATCATGCAAATAAAGCGGATACAGATTTTTGTGTATTGGCTAACTTATTGAAATTTAAGTAATAAATTGTTTTTCAAAAGCTGGCACGGGCGCTGCAATTACTAATACACGTTTCTTAACCCGCGAAGGAATTGAAAAATGACTGATATCAACAAAGAATCGATCTCTGTACTCAACGACCTGATCGAGACCAGCAAAGACGGCCAGGAAGGCTTCAAGACCTGCGCAGAAGACATCAAGCACCCAGAACTCAAAGCCCTGTTTGCCAAACGTTCCGTTGATTGCGGTACCGCCGCTGCCGAACTGCAGACCGCAGTAAGAGCGCTGGGTGGCGATCCGGAAGATTCCGGTAGCGTCGCCGGTGCCTTGCACCGTGGTTGGGTCGACGTGAAGTCGATGGTGACCGGTAAAGACGAAGAAGCCGTGCTGAACGAAGCCGAGCGCGGTGAAGACCACGCACTGAAGGCTTACAAAGAAGCGATCGAGAAGATCAACAAGCACAACCTGCTGGGCATTCGTGACCTGGTAGAGCGTCAGTTCCACGGCGCGCAACGCAACCACGACCAGGTGAAAGCCCTGCGTAACCAGGCTCGCGCTCAGTCTTGAGCCCCGCCTGAATAAAAAAGCCCCGCAGATGCGGGGCTTTTTCATGGGCATTCGTTCAACCGATGCTGATGGCCGGCAGTTCGGTCAGGGTCACGGTCTGCTGCTTGCGTGGCGCGAGGATCTCGGCTTCGCCGTCTACCACCAGTTCATCGCGCTGGTTGAATACGCGGGTGGCGATGCGCACGCGGAATTTCGGCAGCTTCTCGAGGATTTCCAGACGCACGGTCAGGGTGTCGCCGATTTTGACCGGCTTCTGGAAGGTCATTTGCTGGCCGATGTATATCGTGCCGGGCCCAGGCAACTCGCACGCAACCGCCGCGCTGATCAGGGCGCCGCTGAACATGCCGTGGGCAATGCGCTCCTTGAACATGGTCGCCTTGGCGAATTCGGCGTCCAGATGCACCGGGTTGTGGTCGCCGGACATTGCCGCGAACAACTGGATATCGCGCTCTTCGACGGTTTTGCTGTAGCTGGCGGTCTGGCCGACTTCGAGGGCTTCGTAAGGCGTGTTGGTAACCTGGGTCATCAGTTGGTGCATCCTGTGGCTAATCAGAAATCTTAATATATTGATTTTAAACGAAAAATCATTCGCAGCGAGTAGGGCGGCGCAGCACTGCTGCCTGGGCCAGCCACGTCAGCACGTCGGCTGTGACCGCATCACGGTTGGTTTCGTTGAATAATTCGTGGCGCGCCTGTGGGTAAATGTTCAGTTCCAGGTGCTGGCAGCCGGCTTCACGCAACGCATTGGCCAGACTTTTGAGACGCTTGCCTTCACTGACCGGATCACATTCACCGCCCATTATCAGGATGGGCAGCCCCGGGTCTATCTGAGCGAGATTGGACGCTTTGCTGATTTGCTGCAAGCCGCCCAGCAGGTCGATCCACAGCTGGTTGGTGCAACGGAAGCCGCAAAGCGGGTCGCTGACGTACTTGTCGACCTCGGCCGCGTCACGGCTGAGCCAGTCGAAAGCGGTGCGATTGGGTTTGAACGCCTTGTTGAACGATCCAAATGACAGGAAATCAATCAGCGCACTGCGCCCGCGCAACCCCTGGCGCAGGCGTTCGACATGGGCAATCACCTTGGCCGCGCCGTACAGCGCCACCGGCTGGAAATTCGAGCCGCTGAGAATCGCCCCGTTAAGGCTCGCGCTGTGGTGCAGCAAGTACGCCTGGGCAATGTAGCTGCCCATGCTGTGGCCCAGCAGGATGATCGGCACCCCCGGCGCTTGCTGGCCGATATGCTGGTTGAGGCTCGCCAGGTCGCCCACCACCTTGTTCCAGCCGTCTTTCTCGGCGAACAGCCCCAGGGTGCCCTCGTCGGCGGTACGCCCGTGGCCGCGCTGGTCGGGGGCGTACAGGCCGTAGCCGGCATCGCACAACGCCTGGGCCAGGCGGGCATAGCGGCCACTGTGCTCGGCCATGCCGTGGGCCAGCATGATCAGCGCCTTGGGCGGCCCGTCCGGCAGCCACTGGTTGACGTACACCCGACCGCGGTCATTCGCGGTCAGCCAGAAAGTGGTGTGGTTCATGGCGCTTCCTTTGCTCAGGGTCGTTGCAGTGTATAGCTCATTCACCGCAGGCCGCTGGATCAGCGCTGGCCTTGGCGGGGAGATTCACACAATCAATGACGCATCTTGTTGTATTTGCCTGATTGACCATAGCTGCTAACGTCCCCAAAGCTCCGCTTTCATCGCAACATCAAAAGCGGCCGGACCACTCAGGTAAGAGGACAAGAATAATGCAACCTGATTTCTGGAATGACAAACGCGCAGCCGGGGTTCCCAACGAGATCGACCTCACAGCCTATAAATCGGTGATCGAAGTCTTCGAGCGTTCCTGCAAGACCTTTGCCGATCGTCCGGCGTTCAGCAACATGGGGATCACCCTGACCTACGCCGAGCTGGATCGGCGCAGCGCCGCGTTCGCCGGTTACCTGCAGTGGCACACCGACCTCAAGCCGGGTGACCGCATTGCCGTGCAGATGCCCAACGTCCTGCATTATCCGATTGCCGTGTTCGGCGCCCTGCGCGCCGGGCTGATCGTGGTCAACACCAACCCGTTGTACACCCCGCGGGAAATGCGTCACCAATTCAAGGATGCCGGCATTCGTGCGCTGGTGTACCTGAACCTGTTTGGCTCGCGGGTTGAAGAAGTCAGCAAGGACACCGAGATCGAATACCTGATCGAAGCGAAGATGGGCGACTTCATGCCCGCCGCCAAGGGCTGGCTGATCAACACCGTGGTCGACAAGGTGAAGAAGATGGTCCCGGCCTATAACCTGCCGCAAGCCATCTCCTTCAAGCGCGCCCTGCGCATGGGCGCCGGCCAGGCACTCAACCGCCATCCGGTGACCCTCGACGACATCGCGGTGCTGCAATACACCGGCGGCACCACCGGCCTGGCCAAGGGCGCAATGCTTACCCACGGCAACCTGGTGGCCAACATGCAGCAAGTGCGGGCGTGCATGTCGCAACTGGGAGACGACGGCCATCCGCTGATCAAGGAAGGCCAGGAGGTGATGGTGGCGCCGCTGCCGCTGTACCACATCTATGCCTTCACCGCGAATTGCATGTGCATGATGGTGTCGGGCAACCACAACGTACTGATCACCAATCCCCGGGACATCGGCGGCTTTATCAAGGAGCTGAAAAAGTGGCGCTTCACCGGGCTGCTGGGGCTCAACACCCTGTTTGTGGCCTTGATGGACCACCCGGACTTCAAGAGCCTGGATTTCTCCCACCTCAAGCTCACCAACTCCGGCGGCACCGCACTGGTCAAGGCCACGGCCGAGCGCTGGCAGCAACTGACCGGCTGCGCGATTGGTGAAGGCTACGGCTTGACCGAAACCTCACCGGTGGCCAGCACCAACCCCTATGGCGGCAAATCGAAGCTGGGCACCGTGGGCATTCCGGTGCCGTGCACGGCGATGAAGATCATCGACGACAACGGCGCGGAGCTGCCGCTGGGCGAGCGGGGCGAGCTGTGCATCAAGGGCCCGCAAGTGATGAAGGGCTACTGGCAGCAACCGGTGGCCACTGCCGAGACCCTGGACGCCGAAGGCTGGCTCAAGACCGGCGATATCGCGGTGATCGACCCGGACGGCTTTGTGCGCATCGTTGATCGCAAGAAGGATCTGATCATCGTCTCGGGGTTCAACGTGTACCCCAACGAGATCGAAGACGTGGTGATGGCGCACCCGGCGGTGGCCAGCTGCGCGGTGATCGGCGTACCGGACGAGCGTACCGGCGAGGCGGTGAAGCTGTTTGTGGTGGCCCGTGCCCAGGGCGTGAGCCTTGAAGAGCTGAAGACCTACTGCAAGGCCAACTTCACCGGCTACAAGGTGCCCAAGCATATTGTGCTGCGTGAGTCGTTGCCGATGACGCCGGTGGGCAAGATCCTGCGGCGCGAATTGCGCGACATCGCCTGATTTGAAATAAGGTCAAAAAATGTGGGAGCGGGCTTGCTCGCGAAAGCGGTGTACCAGTCGACATATCCTGTGACTGACACTGCGCTTTCGCGAGCAAGCCCGCTCCCACATTTGGTTTTTATTCATTCAGTTTAAATGCGTAGAAGCCCATTCCAGAGCCCTTTTTTGGCTTATAGAATCTTTGCTCTAAAAATGACCATTAGATATTCTTGAGTCATGTTTATGACCGTAGGGGCCTCTTTTGGCTCTAGGCGGCCCTTGGCAAAGCTGCTACTCTCGGCGCGCTTTGTGACCTCTTGGCCTGCTTTTAACCGCCAGACTCACCCAAAAACAAACAAATAATAATCGCATCAAATGCGATGAATGAATTCGCGTCGCTGAGGAGTGGGCTTCCATGATCGAAGACTTTTGGAAGGATAAGTACCCCGCCGGGATTGCTGCAGAAATCAATCCAGACGAGTATCCGAATATTCAGGCGGTACTGAAGCAGTCCTGCCAACGCTTCGCCAACAAACCGGCTTTCAGCAACCTGGGCAAGACAATCACCTACGGTGAACTGTACGAACTGTCCGGCGCCTTCGCCGCTTACCTGCAACAGCATACCGACTTGCAGCCCGGTGATCGAATCGCCGTGCAACTGCCCAACGTCCTGCAATACCCGGTCGCCGTGTTCGGTGCCATCCGTGCCGGCTTGATCGTGGTCAACACCAACCCGCTGTACACCGCGCGGGAAATGGAACACCAATTCAACGACTCCGGTGCCAAGGCCCTGGTCTGCCTGGCCAACATGGCGCACCTGGCTGAAAAAGTCGTGCCCAAGACTTCCGTCCGGCACGTGATCGTCACCGAAGTCGCCGACCTGTTGCCGCCGCTCAAGCGCCTGCTGATCAACAGCGTCATCAAGTACGTGAAGAAGATGGTCCCGGCCTATCACTTGCCCAAGGCGATCAAGTTCAACGACGTATTGGCCAAGGGCCACGGCCAGCCGGTGAACGAAGTCAGCCCCGCCAGCGACGAAGTCGCCGTGCTGCAATACACCGGCGGCACCACGGGCGTGGCCAAGGGCGCGATGCTGACCCACCGCAACCTCGTCGCCAACATGCTGCAGTGCAAGGCGCTGATGGGCTCCAACCTGAATGAAGGTTGCGAGATCCTGATTACCCCGCTGCCGCTGTACCACATCTATGCCTTCACCTTTCATTGCATGGCGATGATGCTGATCGGCAACCACAACATCCTGATCAGCAACCCGCGCGACCTGTCGGCGATGGTCAAGGAACTGTCGAAGTGGAAGTTCAGCGGCTTTGTCGGCCTGAACACCCTGTTTGTTGCCCTGTGCAACAACGACGCCTTCCGCAAGCTGGATTTCTCGGCGCTGAAGGTCACCCTGTCAGGCGGCATGGCCCTGCAACTGGCGGCGGCCGAGCGCTGGAAAGCGGTCACCGGCTGCTCCATCTGCGAAGGTTACGGCATGACCGAAACCAGCCCGGTGGCCACCGTGAACCCGATCCAGAACATCCAGATCGGCACCATCGGTATTCCGGTGCCGTCGACCCTGTGCAAGGTCATCACCGATGACGGCGTCGAGCTGGCGCTGGGTGAAGTGGGCGAGTTGTGCGTCAAGGGCCCGCAAGTGATGAAGGGCTACTGGCAACGCGAAGACGCCACCGCCGAGATCCTCGACAGCGAAGGCTGGCTGAAGACCGGTGACATCGCGATCATCCAGCCGGATGGCTACATGCGCATTGTCGACCGCAAGAAGGACATGATTCTGGTCTCCGGTTTCAACGTCTACCCCAACGAGCTGGAAGACGTGCTGGCGACCCTGCCGGGCGTGCTGCAATGCGCGGCCATTGGTGTGCCGGACGAGAAGTCCGGGGAACACATCAAGATCTTCATCGTGGTCAAGCCGGGTGCCAGCCTGACCAAAGACCAGGTGATGGAGCACATGCGCGCCAACGTCACCGGCTACAAGGTGCCCAAGGCCGTGGAATTCCGCGATGCGCTGCCGACCACCAACGTGGGCAAGATCCTGCGCCGCGAACTGCGGGATGAAGAACTGAAAAAGCTGGGTTTGAAGAAGTAAATCGGCCCCAACAAAAAGCCCCGCAGATGCGTGGCTTTTTATTGAACGCTGATTTTCCCGCATTGAAATGCAATCCAAATGTGGGAGCGGGCTTGCTCGCGAAAGCGGTGTGCCAGTGATATACCGGTTACTGACACACCGCATTCGCGAGCAAGCCCGCTCCCACAGGTTTTACCGTATTCCTACAGTGCGAACTGCGCGAAGCTCACACCGGCACCGGCCGGGCGTACGTCCTTGAGGAACGAGTCCTTGTCGGCACTCAGCTCCAGGGTAATCTCCGGCTTGCGCTTGCCGGCATTGCGCACCACCAGGCCTTCCAGCTTCTCGCGCAGAAACACCGTTGGCACCTTCAGGTGCAGCAACTGGTCGCTTTCGGCGTTGTGCATCAACAAGTGAATCCACTCGTACTGGCCCACGGCAATCCGGCCCACCGGCAGGTCGAACCACCAGATGTTGCGTTTGCGGTCCAGGTCGGTGAAGTGGCAGTTGTTGACGCCGAGTACGGCACCGCCCAGTTCCTGGTTTCTGCGGGCAATGGCCTGTGCTTTATTGAGTTTCATAACCTTCCTACGGGATCTGTTACCCAGCGCTTGCGCCTGGATGTGCCCGGCATTCTCGTGGGTTGGCCGCAAAACATAAAGCCAAACCTGTACGGCGCGATGAAATGCCGCTGAAAAAATAATTGAAACTCTCTGGAAAGGCCAAGGGTCAACGTTTACGTAGTGACCAAAATCCTTGATTGTTCCCAGGAGAAATACCATGAGTAGCACATCGGATAAGGCAAAAGGTTTGGCGAACGAAGCCGTAGGCAACATCAAGCAAGGTGTTGGCAAAGTC
Source organism: Pseudomonas sp. F9001 (assembly GCF_013385435.1). Classification (NCBI taxonomy): domain Bacteria; kingdom Pseudomonadati; phylum Pseudomonadota; class Gammaproteobacteria; order Pseudomonadales; family Pseudomonadaceae; genus Pseudomonas; species Pseudomonas sp. F9001. The sequence goes on along the minus strand of NZ_JACAPX010000003.1, from coordinate 79,182 downwards.
ACCGGCGACGACAAGTTGCGGGCTGAAGGCGTGGTTCAGGAAAAGAAAGGTGAAGTGCAAAAAGCAGTCGGCGACACCAAGGACGCAGTAAAGAAAGCGGTCAAATAGTCCCGACCTGGCTGCCTGCACTCCAGCAGCCCGACGGCCATCCACGGATGGCCGTTTTTGTGTCACCTGCAGTGATTAAAGTTTGGAAATTGTTTCAAGGTCGCCAAATAAGCTACCTTGATGTAGAAAACGGCCCCTGAGTCGCCCACGAACTCAACTTTTTGCGGCGAAAGGAGACGCTATGATTTTTCCGGTATTACAAGGCTTGCCCCTGCACAAAGTGCTGGTGCGCACTGTCACAGAGTTCCTCGATGACGAGATGCCTACGTACGCCTCGGCGCTGGCCTACCAGATGCTGTTCTCGCTGTTTCCCTTCCTGCTGTTCCTGATTGCCCTGATCGGTTTCCTGCACCTGCCGGACTTCTTCACCTGGCTGCGCATGCAATCGGAACTGGTATTGCCGCCCCAGGCCCTGGAGCAGGTCAACCCGGTGATCGACCAGTTGCAGCAATCCAAGGGTGGCCTGTTGTCGGTGGGTATCGTGATCGCGCTGTACACCGCCTCGGCGGGTGTGCGCCTGATGATGAGTGCGATGAATGCCGCCTATGACGTGGTGGAAGGCCGACCGATCTGGAAGCGCTTCCCGCTGTCGATTTTCTACACCGTAGGCTTCGCCGGCATGCTGTTGGCCGCCGCCGCCTTGATGGTGCTCGGGCCCCAGGTAATGGAATGGCTGGCGGGGCAGATCGGCATGCAGGAATTCGTGGTCACCCTGTGGACCATCCTGCGTTGGCCGCTGATCGTCATCCTGTTGATGTTCTCCGTGGCGTTGATGTACTACGTGATGCCTGACGTGAAGCAGAAGTTTCGCTTCATCACACCGGGGTCGGTGCTGGCGGTGGTGGTCTGGATCGTCGCTTCCCTGGGTTTTGGCTACTACGTCAAAACCTTTGCCGACTACAACGCCATGTATGGCAGTATCGGCGCGATCATTGTGCTGCTGTTGTACTTCTACATCTCGGCTGCCGTGCTGTTGCTGGGGGCGGAGATGAACGCGGTGATCGAACACATGTCGGCCGAAGGCAAGGATCCTGGTGAAAAGGACTTTGGCGAGCACGACGAAAAAAAGCATGTCTCAGGCCTTGGCCGCGACCCTTCCCTCAAGCCCACTACCGATGAAGTCTGATCGATGATCCGTGAAATCCTGAAAATGGGCGATGAGCGCCTGCTGCGCATTGCCCCGCCGGTTCCGCCGGAAATGTTCGACAGCCCCGAGCTGTGGCAGTTGATTGATGACATGTTCCAGACCATGGAACACGTCGGTGGCGTCGGCCTGGCCGCGCCGCAGATTGGAGTGGACCTGCAACTGGTGATCTTCGGTTTCGAGAGCAGCGAACGCTACCCGGACGCGCCCGCGGTGCCCCAGACCATCCTGATCAACCCGCTGATCACGCCGCTCAGCCCGGTGCTGGAAGAAGGCTATGAAGGGTGCCTGTCGGTGCCTGGTTTGCGTGGGGCCGTGGACCGTTACCAGCAGATTCGCTACGAAGGGTTTGACCCCAAGGGCGAGCCGATTGTGCGGATTGCCGAAGGCTTTCACGCGCGGGTGGTACAGCACGAGTGCGATCACCTGATCGGCCGGCTGTACCCATCGCGGATTACCGATTTCAGCAAGTTCGGGTTTATCGAAGTGATGTTCCCGGATATGGATCCCACCGCAGACGAATAACCCTCAGGCAAAACACACCTCAAACTGTGGGAGCGGGCTTGCTCGCGAAAGCGGAGTGCCAGTCACCGAAGATATAGACTGATCCACCGCATTCGCGAGCAAGCCCGCTCCCACATTTGTTCTGCGTGCATTCAGCTTATTTTGCGGGCTTCACAAACCGCAACGTCATCCGGTCCGACTCACCAATCGCCACATACTTCGCCTTGTCCTTTTCCCCCAACGTCAACGCCGGCGGCAAGGTCCAGACCCCATCCGGGTAGTCCTTGGTATCTTTCGGGTTGGCATTCACCTCGCTCTGCCCCTCAAGCTTGAACCCCGCATCCGTCGCCAGTTTCACCACATACGCGGTGGTCAGGTAACCGCTGTGCTTGATGTCTTCCAGCGATGCCCCGTCCTTGGCCCGGTGATCCACCACCCCCAGCACGCCGCCCGGTTTCAACACCTTGAAGAACGCCTCGAACATCGCCGGCGCCGTATCCGCCATCACCCAGTTATGCACGTTGCGAAAGGTCAGCACGGTGTCGGCCGAGCCAGGCTTGCCCAGCACTGGAGCCTTGGGGTCGAACTCGGCGAAGCCGGCCTTGGAATAATGCACCGGGTCTGCGGCGAATTTCTTTTTCAGGTTTTCTTCTGATGTACGCGCGTAGGCACTGCTGTTCGGCGCCTGCACGGCAGCGATGTAGTGGCCGTTATCCTTGAGCAGCGGCGCCAGCAGCTCGCTGTACCAGCCACCACCGGGGGTGATTTCGATCAGGGTCTGGTCGGCCCGCAGGCCAAAGAATTCCAGGGTCTGCTGCGGGTGGCGATAAATATCGCGCGCGCTGTTGGCAGGCACGCGCCAACTGCCGGCGAGCACGGTTGCATACTGCTCGGCGGAAACCGGCGCTTCGGCTGCCTGGCTCAAGGCCGGGGCGAGGAGGGCTGCAAGGGATAAGGCTGCAAGGGTCGCTTTCATGATCATCCTGTAATAGGCCGCTGGTGCCGCCGAGGCTAGCATGGGGCCCACAACGGCTGATCACACTTTATTGAAGGTCGACCTCACCAACGGTTCTAAGCCCATGGCGATCATCGGCTTGTTGCGTTTGTAGCGCACCAGGCGCTCCGACAAGGACTGCGGCAGCAACGTGTCCTGGGTAAAACCCTGGCGTTGATAAAAGCCTTCCAGGTCCGGATGGCACAGCAGCCACACCGTGCCTTCAACGCTTGCGACCGAGGCGCGAATCAATTGCGCCGCCAGCCCCTGGCCACGCAGCGCCGGGTCGACAAACAGCCCGGTCAACCACTGCCCACCCACCACCGGCGTCAGGCACAGGCCCGCGACAATCTCGCTGCCCCTGGCCACCCACAACTGGCCACCCTTGAGGGCCTTCATCGGTGAGTTATGGCTGCGATAGAACTTGTTCAGCAGCGGCCACAACGGCTCTGCCAGTCGGTCAATGTGCAACTCGGGCATGGTTTTCAAACACGCGAATCCAGGGGGCGCAGATTATAAGTCGGGCAAAGCGCCTTCTGTTGGGCAATCGGTGTTATACCCAGTGTTACATCCCCTGTACGTGGAGCACGCATCATGGCCAAAGGTCTGAATTCCAAGAAAGCTGACAAGAAGAAACCGGCAAAGACCGCCGATGAAAAACGCGCCGAGAAAAAGGCCAAGAAAACCGACAGCAACCTGTTCGGTCATTAAGTTCTAAGCTAAGCACCAAACGATCTGCAAGATTTTCCCGCCCCATTGCACAGAGCAGGATGAAGCCGACTTTTTCGTCGGCCACGCCTGCCCTGAGCTGCCGATGTCCAACTACCTTGATGAAACCCAGCGCCGGGAAATCGAAGCCCTGGCCCAGACCTTTACCGCCCGCACCGAGTGGCCGACCTGGCTGCTGTTGATCGGCGTCTATGCCGGCTGGTTTGCCGTGATCCTCGCCAGCCACTGGCTTGGCCTGTGGCTGAGTACCGCACTGTTGATCCCGCTCGTGACGCTGTGGATGTCCCTGCAACACGAACTGCTGCACGGCCATCCCACCCGCTTCACTGCTTTGAACAAACTCCTCGGCTACGCACCGTTTGCCGTCTGGTACCCCTACACCCTGTACCGCAACTGCCACCTGGTGCACCACAACGACGAAGACCTGACGGTGCCCGGTGTCGACCCGGAAAGCCGCTACCTGAATCAGCGGCAGTGGGACGACAGTTCGCTGTTCGAGCGCACCTTGCATTGGCTGACCAAGACCGTCCTGGGGCGCTTCCTGTTGGGTTCGCCGCTGGCGCTGTGGAAGCTGGCGCGCAACGAGGTCAGGCGCCTGCGCGAAGGCCAGCGCCAGGCGTGGCTGATGTGGCTGAGCCATGGCACCGTGACCGTGCTGATGCTGACCTTCATCGCCCACTACAGCGTGCTGCCGGTGTGGCACTACGTGGCGCTGGTCAGCGTGCCGGCCTTGTCGGTGGCGGCGATCCGTTCCTACTATGAGCATCGCCCGCACCCACAACCGGAACAGCGCACGGTGCTTAACGAAGCCGCCTGGCCGTGGACCTGGCTGTTCCTCAACAACAACCTGCACCTGGTGCATCACGACTTGCCGAAGCTGCCGTGGTATTTGCTGCCCACCGTGTACCGCGCACGGCGTGAACAATGGGTGGCGCGCAGCGGCGGGTTCCTGGTGCAGGGTTACGGCCAGTTGATCGGCCGTCACGGGCTCAAGGCCATCGACAGCCCACGGCACCCCTTTGCTTGAGAGACGACCATGAGTGACCGCTACGCCGAACTGCTGATGTACGTGGCGCCGCAGCAGGTGCAACAGGCCAATGAGCGCTGGCTTTCGCGCATCCTTGAGCGCCTGGGCGCGACCCGCCGCAAGGCTGATCATCTCGACCTGCGCAGCCTGTGGCGTGCCCCGCAATTGCTGCTGACGCAAACTTGCGGCTACCCGCTGATGACCGAGCTGCGCGGGCAAGTCCAGGTGATTGGCCGCCCGCGCTACGAACTGCCCCACAGCAGCGGCGGCCAGCATTGCAGCCTGCTGCTGACCCGCGACGACAGTCCCCGCGTTGCCTTGGCGGACTTCCAAGACAGCCGCGGCGTGATCAACGGCCATGACTCCAACAGCGGCATGAACCTGCTGCGCGAACGCCTGGCGCCGCTGCAGCAGGGCGGTCGGTTCTTTGCCGAAGTCGGCATCAGCGGCGCCCATCGCGAAAGCCTGCGCTGGCTGCGGGAAAACCGCGCCGACCTTGCCGCCATCGACAGCGTGACCTACGACTACCTCGCCCGTTTTGCGCCAGAGGAAGTGGCCGGGCTGAGGATCGTCACCCGCAGCGCGCCCAGCCCGACGCTGCCTTACATCAGCGCGCCGGGCTCAAGTGAACACCTGCGGGAGGTCATGAACCTGGCCTTGCAGGATCTGCCCGAAGTGGTGCAAACCCTCGGCGTACACGAAGTGCTGCCCGCCACCGAAGCGGATTACCAGGTGCTGCTGGATTACCGGCAGCAGGCTGAAGCCTTGGGTTATCCACGCCTCCAATGATCGTTCCCACGCTCCGCGTGGGAACGCATCCTGTGACGCTCTGCGTCACCATTTCAAAGCAGACGCAGAGCGTCCAAGGCGGCATTCCCACGCAGAGCGTGTGAACGATCGGTTATATAAAAATACCTTTTAAATATTATTAAAGAATAAGCAGCCTTGCTAGGATCGCTCCACCGGAACACCGGACATAACGCGCAACCTACTCAGATGGAGCCACTATGTCCGGCGCCGACACTTCTCACAGCGATTACGTGGGCGGATTATTCCGCAGTCATTACGACTGGCTGTGCGGCCGTTTGCACCGCCATCTCGATTCCCGTGCCCACGCCGAAGACATCGCCGCCGACACCTTCGTCCAACTGTTGAGTTCCCCGGGCGTGGCGCCGATCCGCCAGCCACGCGCCTTGCTCACCACCATTGCCCAACGCCTGATGTACCAGCTGTGGCGTCGCCGTGACCTGGAGCGCGCCTACCTCGACGCCCTCGACCAGGACGAAACCTCGCCCGCGCCATCCCCTGAGGATTTGGCGCAGATGCTCGAAGCCCTGCAGGCCATCGACCAGTTGCTCGACGGCTTGCCGGCCAAGGTCAAGGCGACCTTTCTGCTGTCGCAACTCAATGGCCTGACCTACCCGGAAATTGCGGCCGAGCTGGGCATTTCCCAACGCTCGGTCAGCGACTACATGACCCGTGCCGTCAACCGCTGCCTGCGGCTGTGCCTGGAATGAGCGACGACCTGATCGACAGCGCCACTCGCTGGGTGGTGTTGCTGCGCTCCGGCGAGGCGAGTGCCGCCGACTGGCAGCGTTACCATCAGTGGCGCGCCGCAGACCCGCGTCACGAAGCCTTGTGCCAACAACTGGAAACCCGCCTCGGTGTGTTTCAAATTCCGCAGGCCCAAGGCGTCAGCGGCAAGGTATTGCAGCAGGCACTGGACGCGCCATCCAGCCGCCGCACCGTATTGCGCGGTGCCCTGGCGGGCGCTGGCCTGATGCTGGGCGCCGGTTGGCTGGCCCGGCCGGTGGTGGAGGATTTGACCGCCGATATCCGCACCGGCACCGGCGAACGGCGCACTGTAGCGCTGGCGGATGGCAGCGAGTTACTGCTCAACGCCCGCAGTGCCGCCGACATCCAGTTCGACCCGCAACACCGCGTGGTGCGCCTGCGCGATGGCGAGTTGCTGGTGAAGATTGCCAGGGACAGCAACCGACCGTTTTTCATCCAGACCGATCAAGCTCGACTGCATGCCTTGGGCGTTCGCCTGTTGCTGCGCGAGCGCGAAGGGCAGGGCCATGTGGTGGCGCTCAACGGTGCCCTGGAGATCGACGGCCAGAACGGTGAACGCCTGCAACTGGAGGCCGGGCACGAGGTGACTTATGACCGCTTCGGCTTCGGCCCGGTGCTGGCCAGTTCCTCGGGGGCGACGGCGTGGATCGACGGTTTCCTGCAAGTGCGCGACCGCCCGCTGGTGGAGGTGATCGATGCACTGCGCCCGTATCACAACGGTGTGCTGCGCCTCGATCCGGCGGTGGCAGGGTTGCGGGTCAGCGGCCTGTACCGCCTCGACAATCCCGACCAGATCCTCGACACCCTGGCACGCACCCTGCCGATCCACATCACCCGCCGGACCGGGTTGTGGGTGACCGTCAGTGCCACCTGAAAACGGTTCACCTCGGTCAATGTGGGAGCTGGCTTGCCTGCGATGCGAGCACCTCGGCCTCTCAGATGTACCGCAGCGATACCATCGCAGCCTCGCTAAAGCTCGACAGCTCCCACAGTTGACCGCGTCGTTTCCGAATGTCGGTTCTAACGACATAACCAAACGATCTGCAAGTTTTCCCCCGGCCATCCCACATCACTCCCGTAAGCGCTGCGGGGAGCAGCGCTCAGGAGTTTCCTTGGGGGGAGCCAACGTGAGCCCATTCAACCGTACACCGCTTCGAACCTTTGCCCTGGTGCCGTTGGCCAGTCTGTTCCTGTCCTTCGCCGCCAGCGCCGAAGACACGCGGCAGGTCTACCACATCGCGCCCGGCCCGCTGGACGAAGTGCTGCTGAACATCAGCCGCCAGAGCGGCCAGGTGATTTCCTTCACGCCGCAGCTGGGCAATTATTCCTCGGCGCGGGTCGACGGTTCGCTGTCGGCGCAACAGGCGATAGACGCCGCGCTCAAGGGCACCGGCCTGCAAGTCCAGGTCAGCCCGGACGGTGCATTCATCATCAAGGAAGGCGCCAAAGTCGCGCCTGCCAGCAACAGCATCAAGGCGCAAACCGCCGAAGCCCAGGCGCCGACCCTCGACCGTGTGGTCGCCATCGGTACCCGTCGCAGCGACGCCACGGCCCTCACCAGCAGCGCCCCGGTGGATGTGATCAACGCCGAAGAACTCAAGCAAACCGGCGCCACCAGCCTCAACCAGGCGCTGTTCCAACTGCTGCCCTCGTTCAACTTTCCGCAGAACAACAGCGCCACCCGCGGCCAGGACCCGAAAGGCGCCTCCCTGCGCGGCTTGTCCCCGGACCAGACCCTGGTGCTGATCAACGGCAAGCGCCGGCACACCTCGGCGGTGGTGAACATTTCCGGTGGCGTGCCGTTCATTGGCGCGCAGCCGGTGGACCTCGACATGATCCCCATCAGCGCCATCGACCACGTCGAAGTGCTGCGCGACGGTGCCTCGGCGCAATACGGTTCGGACGCGGTGGCGGGGGTGGTCAACATCGTGCTCAAGGAGCGCGACAGCGGTGGCGGCATCAACACCCAACTGGGCAAATACGCCCAGGGCGACGGCTTCAGCAAAACCACCGATGGCTGGTACGGCATCGGCTTGCCGGGGGATGGTTTCCTGACCCTGAGCTTCAACACCCTGAACAACAAACCCGATGACATCGGCGACAAATACGTCGCCGACGGCCAGGTACAAGACCCGCGCTGGGGCGGTGCCGGGCGCGACAAATACAACCTGGCGGCCAACGCCGAAATCGGCCTGAACGACCAATGGCGCCTCTACAGTTTCGCCACCTTCGGCCAGGACACTTCGGTGAACAACACGCCGCCGCTGCTGGCCAGCAGCCCGAACAACGTGGCCGGGATCTACCCCAACGGCACCATCCCGAAATACCGCTATCGCTATGAAGACGGCGCCGTCACCGTCGGCACCCGCTATGAAGACGAGAGCATCGGCCGCTTCGATTTGAGCGCCACCTATGGCCGCGACGAGCACGACGAACTGGCTTTCAACACCGTCAACCCGAGCTACGGGATCAACAGCCCGACCAAGTTCAACGTCGCCACCCTGGTCAACGACCAGACCAACATCACCCTGGATTACGCCAAGGATCTGAACGTCGACTGGTCGAGCCATCCACTCACCGTGTCGGCGGGCGTCGCCTACCGCCATGAGCAATACCGGCTGGAGGCCGGCGACTACGATTCCTATTCCTACGGTGGCATCGACGGCGTGCAGGTTGGCGCGGTGCAGGCTTCGGGCCTGACCCCGGATGACGCCGGCACCTTCAAGCGTGATGTGGGCGGCGTGTATTTCGGCCTGGAAAACCAGGTCACCGACAAGCTCCAGGTGGGCATTGCCGGGCGTACCGAGCACTACTCGGACTTCGGTTCAGCCACCACCGGCAAACTCTCGGCGCGCTATGACTTCACCCCGAAAGTCGGCCTGCGGGCCACGGTCAACAATGCCTACCACGCGCCCAGCCTGGGCCAGATCGGCACCTCCTGGACCACCACCACCAACCTCGACGCCAACGGCAACCCGGTGCTGACCCGCATGCTGCCGGCCGACAACCCGGCCGCCCGTGCCCTCGGTGCGCAGCCGCTGAAGCCCGAGAAGTCCACCAACTTCTCCCTGGGCCTGGTGCTGCGCCCAACCGACCAGGCCTCGCTGACCATCGACGCCTACCAGATTTCGATTCGTGACCGCCTGCTGTTCAGCGGTGGTATTTCCGGGCCGCTGGCCGAGCAGATCCTCAAGGACGCCGGCTACGGCCAGTACTCCTGGGCGCAGTTCATGACCAACGCCGCCGACACCCGCACCCGCGGCGTCGACATCGTGGGCAAGTACAACCTGGACCTTGAGCAGTTCGGCAACCTGAACCTGTCGGCGGGCTACACCAAGGCCCGCACCACTATCGAAAAGGTCCACGAAAACCCCAACGGCTTCGAAGTGCTGACCCGTGAATCCCGTGGCTTCCTGGAGCACGGTTACCCGGAAGACAAGCTGGTGTTTGGCGCGGTCCACAAACTCAACCAATGGACCATCGCCCTCAACGAAACCCGTTACGGCAAGTACCGCAAATACGCCTCCAGCGAAGCCAACGCCCAGTACGACCAGACCTTCAGCGCGCAATGGACCACCGACCTGGACGTGAACTACGCCTTCACCAAACAACTGCGGGTGTCGGTGGGCGTCAACAACCTGTTCGACAGCAAGCCTGACGACTACAACACCCGTTTGCGCCAGACCCCGGGCCAGCAATACAGCTACCTGTCGCCGACGGCGCCGGAAGGGGCGTTTTACTACACGCGGCTCAGTTATGACTTTTAAACCCTGATCTTGAAGGGTGTGGAGATCAACTGTGGGAGCTGGCTTGCCTGCGATTGCATCACCTCGGTCTTCCTGGAAAACCGAGGTGTCTGCATCGCAGGCAAGCCAGCTCCCACACTGACACTGCCCACTCTGGATCTGTCTTGAATCTCCAAGAGGCTACTCATGAGAACACTAAAAAACCTGCTCGGTGGCTCGCTATTGGCACTCACCGTCCTGGCACAATCAGCCACGGCCGCCGAACCTGCCAAACCGATCCACTTCGGTGACATCACCTGGGAAAGCGGCAGCCTGATCACCGAAGTGCTGCGCCTGATCGTCGAGAAAGGCTATGGCCTGCCCACCGACACCTTGCCCGGCAGCACCGTGAGCCTGGAGGCCGCCCTGGCCAAGGACGATATCCAGGTGATCGGCGAAGAGTGGGCCGGGCGCAGTCCGGCGTGGGTCAAGGCCGAAAGCGAAGGCAAGGTGTTCGGCCTGGGCGACACCGTCAAAGGCGCCACCGAAGGCTGGTGGGTGCCGGAGTACGTGATCAAGGGCGACGCCGAACGGGGCATCAAACCCCTGGCCCCGGAGCTTAAATCCGTCGCCGACCTGGCCCGCTACAAGGACGTGTTCCGCGACCCCGAAGACCCGACCCGTGGGCGCTTCCTCAACAGCCCCACCGGCTGGACCTCGGAGATCGTCAACAGCCAGAAACTCAAGGCCTATGGCCTGACCGACAGCTACGTCAACTTCCGTACCGGCTCCGGCGCGGCGCTGGATGCCGAGGTTGCATCCTCGATCCGTCGCGGCAAGCCGGTGCTGTTCTACTACTGGTCGCCGACGCCACTGCTGGGGCGCTTCAAGTTGATCAAACTGGAAGAACCACCGTTCAACGCCGAAGCCTGGAAGACCCTGGCCGACGCCAACAACCCGCACCCCATCGGTACTCGTTCGATGCCAGCGCACCTGGCGATTGGCGTGTCGGCGCCGTTCAAGGCGCAGTACCCGCAACTGGTGACGTTCTTTGAAAAAGTCGACCTGCCGATTGACCTGCTCAACGGCATCCTCGCGCAAATGGCCGAGAAACGTAGCGCGCCGCGCCAGGTGGCCGAAGCGTTCCTGAAAGAACAGCCGCAGGTCTGGCAGCAATGGGTGCCGGCGGACGTCGCGGCCAAGGTCAAGGAGAGTCTCTGATGCGCAAGCTCATCGCAGCCACACTGCTGGCACTGTGCGCCGGGCCGCTGCTGGCGGCAGAACCGGCCACCCTGCGCGTCGGCTACCAGAAAAGCTCGGTGAGCATGGTGCTCGCCCGTGAGCATCACCTGTTCGAGCAAGGGTTGCCGGGCACCAAGGTCGAGTGGATCGAATTCCTCGGCGGCCCGCCGCTGATCGAAGCCTTGAATGGCGGCAGCATCGACATCGGCAATATCGGCGACATCCCGCCGATCTTCGCCCAGGCTGCCGGCATCGACATTCGCTACATCGGCGTCGAGCCCAATGACGGGCGCACCGAAGCCATCCTGCTGCCCAAGGACAGCACCGTGCAAAGCGTGGCCGAACTCAAGGGCAAGCGCGTGGCGTTGCTCAAGGGTTCCAGCGCCCACAACCTGTTCCTCAAAAGTTTGCTGCGTGCCGGCTTGCAGTGGAAGGACGTGAACGTGGTGTACCTGTCGCCCTCCGACGGCCGTGCCGCGTTTGAACAAGGCAAGGTCGACGCCTGGGTGGTGTGGGACCCGTACTACTCGGCGGCCGTGGTGGACGGTTCGGCGAAGGTGCTGGGGGATGGCCAGGGGCTGAACCCGGCGGGCAGTTTCTTCATCGCCAGCGGGCCGTTTGCCAAGCAGCACCCGCAGGCGATTGCGGCGATTCTCAAGGTGTTTGCCCAGGCGCAGCGGTTGTCGCTGGACCAGCATGACGAAAGCGTCGCGCTGATGGCCAAGACATTGGGCTTGCAGCCGGCGGTGGTGGAGAGTTACTTCCAGCACCGCTCGCCGACGCCGAGCCGGCCATTGGAAGCGGTGGATATCGCCAACCAGCAACGTACGGCCGACGCGTTTTTTGCCAACGGCCTGATCCCGAAAAAGGTCGATGTGCAGCAGGTTGTGTTCAAGGCCCCTTAACTTGATCCCTGTGGCAAGGGAGCTTGCTGTAGGGAGGGCGCTTGCTGTGGCAGGGGAGCTTGCTTTAGGGAAAGAGCTGTTGTGGCGAGGGAGCTTGCTCCCGCTGGGCTGCGTAGCGGCCCCAAAAAAAGCGGGAGCGCTGCGCACTCCAGCGGGAGCAAGCTCCCTCGCCACAGCAAGCTCCCTCTCTACAACAAGCTCCTCACCACAACAAGCTCCTCACCACAACAAGCTCCTTCACCACAACAAGCTCCCTCCCCACAGCAATCTCCCTCACCCCATAAAAGCATCTTCAGCATCGACCTTCGCAACCCATCAGTGAGCAGACCATGCAACCGATCTACATCGACTTCCTCAACGGCCTGGACATCGACGAACTGGCCCTGACCAACGACGAAATCCTCAACGCCATCGAATCCAGCCTGGCGATCCAGGGCCGCAGCGAGGCGGTGATCGAGCCGCGTATGCACCTGATTCCCGGCGGTGAAATCAATGGCCACTTCAACGTGCTGCGCGGTGTATTGGGCGGCGCAATCGGCTACGCCGGGGTCAAGGTGGTGGGCGACTTTGTCGATAACTACCGCAAGGGCCTGCCCTCGGAACTGGCGATTCTCAACCTGCTGGACCCGGCCACTGGCATCCCCAAGGCCATCCTCGACGCCTCGGCGATCACCGACATGCGCACCGGCGCCGTCACCGCCATCGGTGCCAAATACCTGGCCCGTCCCGACAGTAAAATCCTCGCGCACATCGGTGCCCGTGGCACGGCGTATTGGAACGTGCGGCTGCTGGACCACCTGTTCGACTTCGACGAAATCCGCGTGCACTCGCGCCGCAGTGAAAGCCGCGAAGCCTTCGCCGAACGCCTGCGCCGCGACCTCGGCAAGCCGGTGATTGTCACGGACGATTGGGAGTCCACGGTGCGCGGCGCCGACATCGTGGTGGAAGCTTCACGCCTGGATCAGCCGCAACCGTTGCTGCACACCGAGTGGATCAAGCCCGGTGCCTTCGTCGTGCCCTACGGCACCATGAGCGCGGTGGAACTGTCGTTGACCGACATCATGCACAAGCTGGTGGTGGACGATTGGGGCCAGTGCAAGGGCGGGATGTTCGGCGCATTGCGCGCCCATGTCGACGCCGGAAAACTCAGCGCCGAAACCTTGCATGCCGAGTTGGGGCAGATCGTCGCCGGCTTGAAAACCGGCCGGGAAACCCCCGAGGAAACCATCCTGTTCTGGCACCGTGGCTTGAGCCTCAGCGATATCGCCCTGGGCCACGCACTGCTGGAAAAATCCAAACGCCTGGGGATCGGCCAGCGGTTGCGCTGGGCATGATTCACTTCGATCCCGCCGGTTTGACGATTGAGGATTTGCTGTCGATTGCCCGCCAAGACGCACCGGCTGACTTCAGCGATGCGGCCCGCCAACGTATCGACGAAGGGCATCGACTGTTGCTGCGCCTGGTGGCTGAAGGCTCTTCGATTTACGGGGTGACCACCGGCCTCGGTGCGGCGGTGGATACGCAGGTTGCGCCGGTGCAGGCAAACATTCCTTTGGGGCGTGCGGTGGGCGTTGGCCGCCTGGCCACGCGTGAGGAATTACGCGCGATCACCGCAGCCCGCCTGGCCGGATTGGCCCAGGGGCGTTCGGGTATTTCGCCGGGTGCGGCGCAGGCGCTGTTGGCGTTACTCAACTGTGGCATGGAGCCCGCGGTGCCGTTGCTCGGCTCGCTGGGCGAGAGCGACCTGGCGCCGTTGGCGCATTTGAGTCTGGCGCTGAACGTGCCATTGACGGGCAAGGATGGCCTGGCGCTGGTGTCGGCCAACTCCGCGAGTATCGGCCTTGGCGCGTTGCTGGTGGCCGAGGCCGAACAGGCATTGCAGGCCGTGTTGGCGGGGCTGGCGTTGTCGTGTGAAGGCTATCGGGCCAACCTCAGTCCTTTCCAGCCGTGGGCTTCGCGGTTGCGCCCGGCGCCGGGGCAAAGCGGGCAATCAGCGGCGTTGCTGGAATTGCTGGCGGGCGGCGAATTGGCCGACAACCCGCGTCGGCTACAGGACCCGCTGAGCTTTCGCTGTGCCACGGTGGTTCAAGGCGCGGCGCATCAAGCGATGCTGCAACTGCGTGAAGTGGTTGAGCTGGAGCTTGCCAGCGGTGCGGACAATCCGGCGTTGATCAGCGAAGACGCGTTGGTGCTGGCCACGGCCAATTTCGACAGCACCCATCTCGCGCTGGCGGCCGAAGGCTTGGGCCTGGCGTTGAGCCGTGTGGCGGTGTGCAGCGCCGAGCGGATTGCCAAGTTGCTGTCGCCGGCCTCCAGTGAACTGCCGCGCTTTCTGATCAACCAGCCTGGGCACGTGGGCATGGCCGCCTTGCAGCGCACCGGTGCGGCGTTGGTGGCGGAGATCGGGCACTTGGCCAATCCGATCCCGGCGGTGAGCGTGCCGGTGGCGGATCGCGTGGAAGATTATGCGGGGCAGGCGCTGGCGGTGGTCGAGAAAACCCGGCAACTGGTGCAGCGCGTGGTGTGGCTGGGCAGCATTGAGTTGATCGTGGCGGCGCAGGCTGTGGACCTGCGCGGCACGGTTCAACTGGGGCAGGGCACCCGGCGTATTCATCAGGCGGTGCGTCGCCAGGTGGCGCACCTGGATCAGGATCGTTCGGGGTCGGTGGATGTGTTGGCGTTAAGCGCATTCATCGAAAACGATGGCTTGAAACCCATTCTCTAAACCAATGAAGACCCAATGTGGGAGCTGGCTTGCCTGCGATAGCGGTGTTGGATTCACCATCGCTATCGCAGGCAAGCCAGCTCCTACAGGTTGATCGCATTTCAGGTCATGGATTTTCAGCGGCCAAGGCAGCAATCACTGCCGGGCGTTCACCGACCCGCTGCTGAAACTTCGCCAACGCCGGCCACTGCTGCAAGTCGATATCAAACAACCCCGCCCAGCGCAGCACCACAAACAGGTACGCATCCGCCACCGAGTACTGCACGCCCAGCAGGTAATCCTGGCGCTCCAGGGTCTGTACCAGAATCGCAAAACGCTTGAACAGCGTGGCCTTGAACAGCGCCTTCACCTCATCGGGAATCGCGTCCTTGAACAACACTCCCAGCCCGCCATGAATCTCGCTGGAGACAAAGTTCAGCCACTCCTGCAAACGCACCCGCTCCCAGCTGCCATTGGCCGGCGCCAGGCCCGCTGCGGGTACCCGGTCGGCCAGGTATTGCAGGATGGCGGCGCCTTCGGTCAGTACCTCGCCGTTGTCCAGTTGCAGTGCGGCCACATAGCCCTTGGGGTTGATCTGCAGGAAATCATCACCGTCAGCCGTGAGCTTTTTCTGGTTGTCGACGCGAATCAATTCAAACGGCAGGGCCAATTCCCGCAGCGCGATATGGGAGGCGAGGGAACAGGCATTCGGGGAAAAATACAGCTTCATCGGGGCAACTCCGCAGGACAGTTGCCTTCAGTCTCGTGGGCATGGCACCTTGGGTAAAATTAATCTTTCAGAATCCTGCCATAAGGACAGCTACTGCCATGATGAACCTGATGCACTGGCGCCTGCTGGTGGCCGTGGCGGACAACGGCAGCATCACTGCGGCCTCCGAACGAGTGGGCATGACTCAGTCCGCCGCCAGCCAGGCGATGGCGGCCATGGAGGCCAACCTCGGTGCGCAGTTGTTTGTGCGTGAGGCGCGTCAGACCGTGCCTACCGCCCTGGGCCTGCAAGTGATCGAGCAGGCGCGGGTGATGTTGGAAGCGTTGCAGGCGATTCGCACCACCGTGGACGAAGCGCGGCCGATGCTGCGTGGGACGATTCGCATCGCGAGTTTCCCCATGGTGCTGGCGGTGTTCCTGCCGCCGCTGCTGCGTCGGTTCAACCAGCTTTATCCCGGCATCGAGGTCACGGCCCTGGAAGTGACCGACGATGAAGTGAACACCTTGCTCGACGCGAATCTGATCGACCTGGGCGTGGTGCTCAACCCGCCGTCCGAGCGCAATGCCGCCGTGCTGGGGCGCGATAACTGGGTGGCGGTGCTGCCGATGGCCCACGGGTTTTCCCGGCGCCCGGCGCAGGCAACGGTCACGCTGGAAGAGTTGGTGGAGCAACCGTTCGTGCTTGCCACCGGCGGCTGCACCGTCAACGCCCGCAGCCTGGCGCAGGAAGCCGGCCTGGTGCTGCGCGAGGTGCGGGTGGAGGTGCGCGAGTGGAACAGCGCTTTCAGCCTGGTGCGTGAAGGCGTGGGTGTGACGCTGGTGCCCGAGATGACCCTGCCGGCCCAGCGCCAAGGCTTGCGCATCATGCCCCTGGCGGAGCCGGTGCATCGCGAGTTTGCGTTGGTGACATCACGCCACCAACCGCCTTCAGCAGTGGTTAATGCTTTGTTGCAAATGCTGGCTGACTAGTGGCCTTGCATAGCGCCAACGCCTGTCTATGCTCACCCAGAACCGTTGATGACGCTCGGCATATAAAGCGTTTCGGATAGGTTTCCCCATAAAGGTCTTCGATCAAGATTCAAACCGTGAATGGAATGCGCCCGCGTGGGCGTCGGGAAAATAAAGGGTGATCTGACATGTTCAACCGCCAACACAAATCCGACCTGCTGGAAATCGAACGTTTCTCCTGCGCCCTTACCGAAGCCAAAGCCAAATTGGCCGCCATCAGCCGTTCCATGGCAATGATCGAGTTTGATCGCGACGGCATCGTGCTGGATGCCAATGAAAATTTCTGCAAGACCATGGGCTACCGCGCCGAAGAAATTCGCGGCAAGCATCACCGGATTTTCTGCGAAGAGGCCTACACCCACACCGACGCCTACGCCAAGCTCTGGCGCGACCTGGCGCGGGGCGAGCCCCTCAGTGGCACCTTCATGCGGTTGAACAAGCATGGTCAGGAAGTGTGGCTGGAGGCCAGTTACATGCCGGTAATCGGTGCCGACAACCAGGTGCAGAGCGTGATCAAGGTGGCCTCGGACATCTCGGCGCGGATTCACCGCGAGCATGAAAACCAGAGCCTGATCGACGCCATCGGCCGCTCCATGGCGGTCATTGAATTCACCCCGCAAGGCCAGATCCTGAATGCCAACGACAACTTCCTGAAGACGGTGAAGTATTCCCTCAGTGAAATCGTCGGCCAGCACCACAGTCTGTTTTGTCATCGCGGTGAGACCGATTCGCCGGCCTACAAGGCATTCTGGGCCTCGCTCAATCGCGGCGAATATCACTCCCACCGGTTTGAGCGCAAAGACAAATTCGGCCAAACGCTGTTCCTGGAAGCCTCCTACAACCCGATCTTCGATGCCAACGGGCGCCTGTACAAAGTGGTGAAGTTCGCCAGTGACATCACCGACCAGGTCACCACCTTGCGCACGGCTGCCGACTCGGCTCACGCCACCTCGGTGCAAAACGACACCTGCGCCCGCAAGGGTTCGGAAGTGGTGCAGCAGACCGTGCAGATCATCGAAGAAATTTCCCGTGACCTTAACGAAGCGGCCGTGAGCATCGACGCAGTGAGCAAGCAGTCGGACATCATCGGCACCATCGTCCAGACCATCCGCGGCATCGCCGACCAGACCAACCTGCTGGCGCTGAACGCGGCGATCGAAGCGGCCCGGGCGGGCGAGCATGGGCGCGGGTTTGCGGTGGTGGCGGATGAGGTGCGCAGTTTGGCGGCGCGAACCAGCCAGGCGACGATCGAGATTGTGGATGTGGTGCGCAAGAACCACGACCTGTCGATCAGCGCGGTGTCGAGCATGCAGTCGAGCCTGAGCCGCACGGGGCTTGGGGTGGAGCTGGCGAATGAGGCGGGGCAGGTGATCCTGGAGATTCAGGAAGGGTCACGGCATGTGGTGGATGCGATCAGTCAGTTCAACTCGACACTGCAATTGCAGTAACACCGCAGATCAAATGTGGAATGAGCTTGTGTGGGAGCGGGCTTGCTCGCGAATGCGGTGTGTCAGTCAGCACATGGATTGACTGACACACCGCATTCGCGAGCAAGCCCGCTCCCACATTTGGTTTGTGGTGTGGCTTAGATCGCAGCCAGGGTTTCTTTCACGTTCTGCGCCTGCGGGTCAGCCGTCTTCGCCGCTACCTGCTGCGCCTGCTGCTCCTTCAGGCGTTCTGCAACTTCCTTGGAAATAGCATCCTGCTTGTCCTGAGGCATGTTCTTCACATCGTCCTCGGTCAAACCCTGTTCCTTGAGCAGTTGCTCGCGGATGCGCTCAGCCGGGCTTTTTTTCATGTAGTCGGTGAAGTCACTGCGGGCCGACGTGGTGGAGTCAGTCTTGGCCGTATCGGTGGTCGAGGCGGTTGCGGTGGTGGCTTGCAACTGCACACGGGTCTTGGCGAAGGCGGCATTGATGTTGTCGGCAGTGGCGTCGGCCGCTGCCTGTGTGGTCGATACAGTGGTAGTGCCCTGTTGCACGTTTTGCGCGGCACCGCTGTACAGCGCGCTGGCCGCGGCGTTGGCCGGGTCCATGTCTGCGCGCTTGATGCGTTGGATCGTCGACTGAGCCTGGGGGTTGTTGTTGATCAGCATGATCAGGACACCTGTGGATGTGGGCGGTGCCACAGGTGGAGCAATTAGCGTGCCCAGTGGTATGGCCCCGTGTTTACGGGGCTTTGGGCCGCTACCGTCGGCAAGCGTTGGCGTGCCGACGGCCATTGTTTGCCGCTAGTGGGCAATGTTCTCCAGCGCCAGGTTGCGGGTGCGCGGGCCGAACCAACTGATGGTGATCATCACGATCAACATGCTGCTGGCGATAAACGCCAACACGCCGGGCGTGCCGAGGTGTTCGAGGATCACGCCGATCAACAGGCTGCTGAACACCGTCGACAACCGGCTGAACGAATAGCAGAAACCCACCGCCCGGGCGCGGATGTTGGTGGGGAACAGTTCGCTCTGGTAGGAGTGATAACTGAAACTCAGCCAGGCGTTGCAGAAGGTGATCATCACCCCGCAGATCACCAGGCCCACGGCGGTGGTTTGCAGCGCGAACAAACTGCCGAAGATCACCGCGCCGAGCGCCGAGCCGACAATCTGCCATTTGTTCTCAAACCGGTTCGCCACCTTCACAAACAGCAGCGGCCCCAGCGGGTAGGCGAGGGTGATGATGAAGGCATAGCCCAGGCTGTGAGTGACGCTCACGCCCTGGCCCGAGAGCAGCGCCGGCAGCCAGTTGCCGAAGCCAAAAAAGCCGATGGCCTGGAACACATGAAACACAATCAGCATCAACGCCCGGCGCCGGTACGGCGGTTGCCAGATATCGGCGAAGCGCCCTTGGCCCTGCACGCTGACGGCTTGCGGTTCCGGCTCATCGAGTGGCTTGCCGTGGTCTTTCCGGCAGCGCGCTTCGAGGCTGTCCATGATCTGCCCGGCTTCCTCGAAACGGCCTTTTTGTGCGAGCCAGCGCGGCGATTCCGGCAGGCGCTTGCGCAGTTGCCAGATAAACAGCGCAAATACCGCACTGCTCACCACTACCCAGCGCCAGCCGGAAATCCCGAACGGTGCCTGGGGTACCAGCCACCACGACATCAACGCCACCGCCGGCACCGACAGGAACTGGATGAAAAACGCAAAGGCAAACGCCGAGCTGCGCATGCGCTTGGGCACCAGTTCCGAGAGGTAGGCGTCGATGGTCACCAGCTCGATGCCCAAACCAATGCCCACCAGGAAGCGCATGCAGATGATGCCCAGGGCGGAGGTCTGGATACCCATCAACACGGTGGCGACGGTGTACCAGATCAACGCAAAGGTGAAGATCGCCCGGCGCCCGTAGCGGTCGGCAATCGGGCTGAGCAGGCTGGCGCCGAGGAACAGGCCGAGAAAGGTCGCCGAGGCAAAGGCCGCCTGGTCGGAGAAGCCGAATACGCCCTGGCTGCCGGTGTGGAAAATTCCGTCACTGATCAGGCCGGGGCTGATATAGGCAGTCTGGAACAAGTCATACAGCTCGAAAAAGCCGCCAATCGACAGCAGCGCCACCAGGCGCCAGACAGTGGCGACGGCGGGCAACCGATCAATGCGCGCGCTGATGTGCGCGGCGCGGATCGGGTCGATACCGTCTGCAAGAGAGGGTGAAGACATGGGCAGAAGACTCAGTAAGTGATCGGGATCTCGAATTCCTGGAACGCATCATCCACCGGTTGGTAACCCAGCACACGGGTTGTTTCGCTGAGGTCCAGGCGTTTGAAACGGTTATTGGAAATGCCATGGGCGATCAGGTGTTTCACCCCGATGGTTTCCACCGAGCGTTGCAGCAGTTGCACGGCGTCGCGGGGGCTGAGCCAGGCGCTGAGATCGCGGGCGTTGTTCAGGTCGTGGGTTTCGGGGAATTCAAACGCACCGATGCGCAGGGCGATGGTGGAGAGCGGGGTTTTGGCCGCGTAAAAACCGCACAGGGCTTCGCCGTAGCATTTGCTCACGCCGTACAGGTTGGCGGGCAATACAGGCATGCCCGGCGTGATCTGCCGGTCTACCGGGTAGCCTTCGATGGTCTGGGCGCTGCTGGCGAACACCAGGCGCTTCACACCTGCGGCCACGGCGGCTTCGAACAGGTAGGTGGTGGCCAGGATATTGTTGGGCAACAACTCGTCGAAGGTCGCGCTGGCATGGGGGATGCCCGACAGGTGCACGATCACGTCAATCCCGTCGAGCAGAGCGGCGAGGGCGGTTTTGTCGCTCAGGTCGGCGGGGATGAAACGGTGCTCGCCGAGGGCGAAATCCGGCTCGATGCGGTCGGTGAGGGTGAAGCGGTAGCGGTCTTTCGAGGCTTCGAAAAACGTCTTGCCGATGCGGCCGCAGGCGCCGGTGAGCAGTACGTTGAGTCCGTTCATTGGGTAGTCCTTGTTTTTAGTTGTGGCCGTCGAGGGCGAAGGTTTTGAAGCCGGGGCGTTGGCTGAGGGTTTCGTAGTAGGCGCTGACCGCCGGGTAGGACGGATGCTCCATGGGCGTCATCCACCAGCGGTGCACCGACAGGCCGATGAGGATGTCGGCGAGTGTGAAGTCGTTACCGGCGACGTAGGCGCCGGTTTTGATCAGTTGCTCTTCAAGCAGGCCCATCTTGTCGTTCCAGCTTTTTACCCCGGCTTTGATGCGTTGCGGGTCCTGGTAGTCCGGGTTCTTGCGTACCAGAGCGTGGAAGGCGTAGCCCCACGACGGGTTGAGTTCGGTGGCTTGCCAGTCCATCCATTGCTCGACCCTCGCACGGGCGACCGGCTCGGTGGGCAACAGGTCGTGGCGTTGGTGCAGGCTCACGAGGTAGCGGCAGATGGTGTTGGATTCCCACAGCACGCCGTTGTCGTCGATGATCACCGGGACTTGGGCGTTGGGGTTCAGGGCCAGGAATTCGGGGGACTGGGTGGAGGCGAAGCCGATGCCCCAGTCTTCGCGGTCGTAGGGGATATCCAGTTCCTGGCAGGTCCACAGGACTTTTCGCACGTTGATGGAAGAAGTGCGACCGAGGATTTTCAGCGAATGGCCCATGGTGCTTTCCTGACGAGGGTGAGAAGGCAGGGGGCAATTTAGCAGGGGCCAGAAGGCACGGCGAGGTTGTTAAGTGGGCAGGATCAAAAATGTGGGAGCGGGCTTGCTCGCGAATGCGGTGTATCAGTGATGGAAAGCTCGGCTGACACACCGCATTCGCGAGCAAGCCCGCTCCCACAGTTTGACCGCGTGCGGTCTGTTAGATCAGTGGTGATTCCTGGTCCATCAGCTTGCCCATCAGCAATACGCCCAACTCACTCAACTGGTGAATCGCCAATGCGGTGTCGCGGTCTTTGCCGGTGAGTTCATCAGACAGGTCGAGCAATAACGTGCTGACCGAGGAAAACGTCTCGTAGCTGTTGGCGATCAGGCTTTCGCTGCTGGCGTCGGGGCTGACGGTGAATAACGCGGGAGGATTTGGGGTTGCTTTGAACATAGGTGAGTTCTCTAACTGGGCCACCACCTGATCGCTACTAAACGAAAGGGTGGCGGCTGCACGCAGGTTAGTAGACCGGTAGACCCTCACAAAACCCGGCGCGCCACGAGGGCGCCCTGCGCACAGCCACCATCAAGCACAGACAGGTAAGTCCGATAGATGAAGCTCATGCACATTTGTGAGGGGTTGCTCGGGCTACTAAACCCGATCACTGAGAAATTCAGCGACCGGGCAACCTTAGAGAGCCCCACCCAGGCACACAAGCCGGCGGATTCTGACGTACCTGTAGGTAACGGAGCAAGGCGCTGCCATCAACACCAGCCACTTCCTACAGCTACCGCCTAGGTACTCTCGCGCACCTTCAACTCAAACCCCATGTCCACCACCGGCCGGGCGATCTTGTTGCCCGCCATCACCGTCAACAAATGCTCTGCCGCCCGCCGGCCAATGGCTTCGCGCGGCGTACTGATGCTGCTCAAACGCGGCACCATGAACGAGGAAGACGGCAGGTCGTTGAAGCCCAGCACCGAGATCTGCTCCGGCACCTTGATGCCATGGCGCAGCGCTTCCAGCAGCGCACCTTGAGCCAGGTCGTCGTTGCCAAAGAAGATCGCGTCCACATCCGGATGGCTGGCCAGCAACTGCAGGAACAGCTCACCACCCAGGCCCAGCGACGATGGCCTTGGCGTCAACACTTCCAGCGCAGGGTCATACAACCCCGCCTGTTGCAACGCCCGGCGAAAGCCTTCGCCGCGCAGCAAAGTCCGCTGGTCCAATTGCGCGCCAATGTAGGCCAACCGCTTGCGCCCCCGTGAGATCAAATGCGCCGCCGCTGTTTCCCCGGCGTTCAATTGCGAAAATCCTACGCAGTTCAGTCCGGCGCCCGGGTCCAGGTCCATCATGTACACACACGGCACATTGCTCGATTCCACCATGCGCCGGGCACTTTCCGTACGGTCAAACCCGGTCAGCAGCAAACCCCGTGGCTGGTAGGCCATGTAGTTGCGCAGCAGGTCTTCTTCTTCGTCACGGGAATAGTGGGTGTTGCCGATCAGCACTTCAAAGCCCTTGGGCCGCAGCACCTGGTGGATGGCTTCCAGGGTTTCGATAAACAGCAGGTTGGACAGTGACGGCACCAACACCACCACCGACTGGCTCTGGGCAGATGCCAGGGCACGGGCGGCCGGGTTGACCACGTAGCTCAGTTCGGCGGCGGCTTTTTGCACTTTTTCCACCAGTTCGGTGGCCACGGTGCTGATGCCGCGCAAGGCCCGGGAGGCGGTAATCGGGCTCACGCCAGCCAGGCGGGCCACTTCATTGAGGGTAGGGCGGCCCGTGGTGCGGGTATTTTTATCGTTCTTGGGAGTCATCAGGCGGCTTGCCAAACAAAAATCGAGGCACTAAGGTAGCGCTGTCTCCAAGACCCTGCAAATTCTTGAACGTCGGGATGCCTGTTCCCGTTCAAACCTTTGGAGCAGATGCACGCGTCACTCCATAAAAATGACAAGACGGCGCGGGAAAAGCCTGTTTTTGCACTAGCCTTACTGCGTGCAAAGGTAGCGCTATCTGCGTCTTGAGGTGTTTCATGAGTCAACCTGTTACTGCCCTCGTGATCATGGGTGTTTCCGGCTGTGGCAAGTCCAGCGTCAGCGAGGCCCTGTGCCTGCTGAACGGCGCCACTGCCATCGAAGGCGACAGCTTTCACCCCGCCGCGAACATCGAAAAGATGAGCGCCGGCCATCCCCTTAACGACGAAGACCGCGCCGGCTGGCTCGACATCCTGTGCGATGAGCTGCGCCGCTCGCTCAAGGCCGGCGAGCATCCGGTGCTCACCTGTTCGGCCCTGAAGAAGAAATACCGCGACCACCTGCGCGAAGCCGCGCCGGGCCTGGGGTTTGTGTTTCTGGAGCTGACCCGCGAAGTCGCCGCCGACCGTGTATCCCATCGCCCCGGCCATTTCATGCCGGCCAGCCTTATAGACAGCCAGTTCGCCACTCTTGAATCGCCGGTGGGCGAGCCGTTGACCCTGGCCCTCAACGCCAGCGTAGACAGCGTCGAGGAACTGGCCGAGCAAACCAATGCCTGGTGGCTCGAACACGGCTTTGAACCAAACAAATAATTTTTTGCCGGACAAGATAGCGCTGTCCGCCTGCACTGAATTTTTTACCGGCTTTAATAACAACAACAAACAGGAGAGACCCCCATGTTTGGCTTGTCCCACGATACCTATCTGCTGCTCGATGCAGTGGTGACCATCATCGGCCTGATCGTGTTGATCACCCGGTTCAAAGTCCACCCGTTCATTGCGCTGATCATCGCCGCAGGCTTTCTCGGCCTGACCTCGGGCATGCCCGTGGACAAGATCATCAAGGCCTTCCAGGACGGCTTCGGCGGGGTGCTCGGCTTTGTCGGGATTATCCTCGCGCTGGGTACGATGCTCGGCAAGATGATGGCCGATTCCGGCGGTGCCGATCAGATCGCGCAAACCCTGGTGCGGGCCTTCGGCAAGGAGAAGGTGCAGTGGGCAATGATGTTCGCCGCGTTCCTGGTGGGCATTCCGTTGTTCTTCGAGATCGGTTTTGTGTTGCTGATCCCGCTGGTGTTTATCGTTGCGCGCCGTACCGGTGTGTCGCTGATCAAGATCGGCATTCCGCTGCTGGCCGGCCTGTCGGCGGTGCACGGCCTGGTGCCACCGCACCCGGGCCCGCTGCTGGCGATCGGCGTGTTCGGTGCCGACATCGGCAAGACCATTCTCTACGGCCTGATCGTCGCGCTGCCTACGGCGATCATCGCCGGCCCGCTCTACGGTTCGTTTATCGCCAAGTACATTCCGGGCAACCCGTCCCAGGAACTGGTAGACCAACTGGCCAGTGAGCAACCGGAATCCAAGACCCTGCCGAGCTTCAGCATCACCCTGATCACCGTGCTGCTGCCGGTGTTCCTGATGCTGCTGAAAACCTTCGCCGACGTCGCCCTGCCGGACGGCCACGTGATCCGCAACTGGATGGACATGATCGGTCACCCGATCACCGCCTTGCTGCTGGCCTTGCTGTTGTCGTTGTACACCTTTGGTCATCGCCAGGGCATCGGCTCCAAGCAAATCCTCAAGCTGCTCGACGCCAGCCTGGCGCCGACGGCTGCGATCATCCTGATCATCGGTGCCGGTGGTGGTTTCAAGCAGATGCTGGTGACCAGCGGCGTAGGTGATGTGATCGGCCATATGGCGGTGACCGCGCAGATCAACCCGATCCTGCTGGCCTGGCTGGTGGCGGCGGTGATTCGTGTGGCTACCGGTTCTGCGACGGTGGCGACCATTACCGGTGCCGGCATTGTAGTGCCGGTGGTAGGGATGATTCCGGGGGTGAACCGCGAGTTGCTGGTATTGGCGACGGGGGCGGGCTCGCTGGTGCTGTCTCACGTCAACGATGCGGGGTTCTGGCTGGTGAAGCAGTACTTCAATATGACCGTGGCCGAGACGTTCAAGACCTGGACGGCGATGGAGACCATCCTGTCGGTGGTGGCGTTGGGCTTTATCATGTTGCTGTCGCTGGTGGTCTAGGCGGTAAGTGATCGTTCCCACGCTCCGCGTGGGAACGCATCCTGTGACGCTCCGCGTAACAAGCGGACGCAGAGCGTCCAAGGCGGCATTCCCACGCAGAGCGTGGGAACGATCATTCCTGCCGTTGGATCGGGTCAGGCGTCAGCTTTCTTGACCAGCCCATCCGCCCGGAACATCGCCCGGATGCCCCGCACCGCCTGGCGAATCCGGTCCTGGTTTTCGATCAGTGCAAAGCGCACGTGGTCGTCGCCATACTCACCAAAGCCAATCCCCGGCGACACACACACCTTCGCCTCAAGCAGCAGCTTCTTGGCAAACTCCAGCGAACCCATCGCGGCATACGCCTCGGGGATCTTCGCCCAGACGTACATCGACGCCTTCGGGTTCTCGACCATCCAGCCCAGCTCATGCAGGCCTTTCACCAGCACGTTACGGCGCTGGCGGTACTGCTCGGCAATGTCTTTCACGCACTGCTGATCGCCTTCCAGCGCCGCAATCGCTGCGACTTGCAGCGGGGTGAAGGTGCCGTAGTCGTGGTAGCTCTTGATCCGCGCCAGGGCGTTGACCAGTTCCGGGTTGCCCACCATGAAACCAATGCGCCAGCCGGCCATGTTGTAGCTCTTGGACAGGGTGAAAAACTCCACCGCGATGTCCTTGGCGCCCGGCACTTGCATGATCGACGGAGCTTTCCAGCCGTCGTAGACGATGTCGGCGTAGGCCAGGTCATGCACCACCAGCACGTCGTACTGCTTGGCCAGGGCGATCACCCGTTCGAAGAAGTCCAGCTCCACGCACTGTGCGGTGGGGTTGGACGGGAAGCCGAGGATCATCATCTTCGGCTTGGGGATCGAGCCACGAATCGCACGTTCCAGTTCAGCGAAGAAGTCCACCCCCGGAATCAGCGGCACCGAACGCACCTGGGCGCCGGCAATCACGGCACCGTAGATGTGAATCGGGTAGCTGGGGTTGGGCACCAGCACCGTGTCGCCCTGGTCCAGGGTGGCCAGCATCAAATGCGCCAGGCCTTCCTTGGAACCGATGGTCACGATGGCTTCGGTTTCCGGGTCGATGTCCACTTCGTAGCGGTCTTTGTACCAGCGCGAAATCGCCCGGCGCAGCCGCGGAATGCCTTTGGAAGTGGAGTAACCGTGGGTGTCTTCGCGTTGGGCGACGGTGACCATTTTTTCCACGATGTGCGGTGGAGTGGCGCCGTCCGGGTTACCCATGCTCAAGTCGATGATGTCTTCGCCGCGCCGACGCGCAGCCATCTTCAACTCGGCAGTGATATTGAACACGTAAGGGGGGAGTCGATCTATGCGCGCAAAGCGGCGCGGCGAACGGGGTTCGGCCATTGTTGCCTCGAAATACGTAAGCGCCCGGAACCGTCCGAGCGACGTCGGCCACTGCGGTGGCCTGCGGGGCAGACAATACGGTCGGTGATGGCCAATTGTCCAGATGCTGCAGGAAAAATTTCTGCTTGGAGTGCAACGGGGATATGCCCCTATACTCGACGCGGGTTTGTTCCCTCATAAGAAGGAGACTGTTCAGATGGATCAACAGACAAAACTGCCGTTACAGCCGCGCATGGAAGAGGGCAAGGCCCTGGTGATCGCGGGTGTGCAAGGGCGTTATTCAAAGGCCACGATTGGCGATATTCCCAAGTTGTGGGAGCTGTTCGACAGCTGCTTCAAAGAGATCAAGAAACGCGTCGGCGGCGTGACCTATGGCGTGTGCCACAACGCCAAACACGATGAATTTGACTACCTGGCCGGCGTTGAAGTACCGGCCAAGGGCGATGTACCGAGCAACTTCCAGTCGATTGAAATCCCGGCCCATCGCTATGCCGTGTTCCCGCATTTTGGCCCGGTGCAGGCGCTGGCGCAGACCTATGAACGCATCATGTTCGAATGGCTGCCGGCCTCCGGGTACAAGGTGGTCGGGGCTGATTTTGAGCGCTACAGCGCCGATTTCGATGTGGGTAAAGGCACGGGCTCCGTGGAAATCTGGATCCCCATCAACGCCGAATCCGCCTGACCGCGCCACTGGCAGGAGCGAGCACGTTCGCTCCTGCAATGGCCTCTCAATACAGCGTGGCCTTGACCCGCTCCGGCATCTCGCGGTCATAGGCTTCGGCGTCGAACGCCCCATCATTCAAGCGCTTGTGAAACGCCCCGGCGGAGGGCAGCGCCGAGCGATCCAAGTGCTTTTCCGGGTTCCAGCAATCGGAGCGCACAAAGGCTTTGGAGCAATGGAAATACGCCGCCTCTACCTGCACCAGAATCACCGAACGGGCCGCTTTGCCATTTACTGCAAAGCTCTCCAGCAACTCAGGCTCGATGGAAATCTGCGCCCGGCCATTGACCCGCAACGTCTCGCCAATGCCCGGGATGATGAACAGCAACGCTATACGCGGGTCCACCACCAGATTGCGCAGGGTGTCGAGGCGGTTATTCCCCGGCCGATCCGGAATCGCCAACGTGCGCTCGTCGATAATTCGTACAAAACCTGGCACGTCGCCACGGGGCGAACCGTCGATGCCGTCCGGGCCGGATGAACTCACCACCACCAAGGGTGACGCGCGGACCATGGCCTGGTAATCCTCGTTGAGAAACGGGATTTCCTTGCGCACGGCCCGTTCGTGGGGCAGGCCGTAGAGGGATTCGAGTTGTTCCAGGGTTGTTAGCATCTTCACCAGCTCCTTATTGTTTAAAACACCCACGCCAACCGGCGCTCATACCCAATCCGCCCCTTATACGCCTCCCCGCTGTCCACCCAGCCCTGCTGCAAATACAGCCCCATCGCCGCCACATTGTCCGTGTCCACCGACAGCTCCAGTGCCTTGATCTGCGGCCAAACCAGGCGCGCGGCGGCGGGGAGGGCTTGCAGGCAGGCTTTGCCAAACCCCAGGCCTTGCTGATGGCGATCGACTTGCAACGCATGCAGCGTGGCGCTGTGTTCATCCGCCCAATGGGGCAGGCAGGGTGGGCGTTTGAGCAGCAGGAAGGCCACGGGAATGTCGTCGGCGAGTAACGCAAAGCCTGCCACGCCGGGATTCGGATTGACCAGCAGGGTGTTCAGCGCACAGTAGATATCGCCGGAAAAACCCAGTTGTTCGGGATGCACTTCCAGGGCGTTGAGTTGCTGTTGTTGCAGGGCAGTCAACGTCTGATAGGCGACGAGGCGGGTTTCCATCGGCGTAGCATCCGAAATCCTACATAGAAGCGCGGATTCTAGCGGGTTTGCGGTAGTCGCAATTATTTTTTGCGGGACTGTCGATTGGCCCGGGGCTCAGTCGACTAAGGGTGTCTTCCGTGATTTTTCCCGCAAGGAGTATCGCCATGAGCACCGCAATCAGCAGCTTGATCGAACAATGGAAACAGGCGGTCACCGCCAAGGATGTCGAGAAAATAGTCAGCTTTTACGCAGACGATATCGTCGCGTTCGACGCCGTTAGCGCCCTGCAGTTCAAGGGCAAGGCCGCCTATCAGGCGCACTGGAAGGCGTGCATGGAGTTCTGCCCGGGCCCTGGGGTCTTTGACTTCCATGAGATGCGTATCGTCGCCGGCGATAACAGCGCCTTTGCCCACTGGCTCGCGCACTGTGGCGGCACCGGGCCCGACGGCGTACTCAAGACCTGCTGGATGCGCGTCAGCGCCGGCTACCAGCGCGTTGGCGGCGAGTGGAAAGTGGTGCATGAACATTGGTCGGCACCGTTCGACATGGAAACCGGCGCCGGTCTGTTCGACCTGAAACCTTGAGCGCCGCGAACTATAGTCAGTTGTCCGAAAACGGAGAATCCCATGAAATACCTCTGCCTGATCTATAGCAACGAACAGGTGCTGCACGATTCGCCCGACAGCCCCAAGGACCCGGAATGTTTCGCCTATGGCCAGTCCGTGCAGGCCAGCGGGCGCATGCTCGCCGCCGAACCGCTGGAGTCGGTGAGCACCGCCACCACCGTGCGCATGCGCAATGGCAAGTTGTCGATCACCGACGGGCCGTTTGCCGAAACCAAGGAGCAGCTCGCCGGGTTTTATCTGATCGAAGCCAAGGACCTGAATGAAGCGATCCAGGTGGCCGGCGGCATACCGGCCGCCCGGGTCGGCAGTGTGGAAGTGCGCCCCGTGCGTGAATTGAATCTCTGATCACAACAATAAAACCCAGGAGGTTTCCCATGAGCATTCAACCCAAACCCGCCGAATTTGAACTGTCCATCAGTCGCTTGATTGATGCCCCTCGCAGCCGCGTGTTTCGCGCCTGGACCGAGCCGGCCTTGTTGCAGCAGTGGTGGGGCCCACACGGCATGACCACTCCCGAGTGCGAAATGGACCTTTGGGTGGGTGGGCAATTTCGCACGCTGATGCGCGCGCCGGACGGCAGCGAATACCCAACCCAGGGCGTATTCCTGGAGATTACCGCCCCCAGTCGGCTGGTGTTTACCGACGCCTTCACCCCCGGCTGGATCCCTTCGGGCCAGCCATTCATGACCGCAGAAGTTACCTTTGAAGACGTCGACGGCAAAACCCTCTATACCGCCCGCGCCATGCACTGGAGCGCCGAAACCAAGCAGGCCCACGAAGCCATGGGCTTTCACGAGGGCTGGGGACAGAGCCTCGACCGGCTGGTGACGCTGGTGACCGAAGGCCTGCGCGATTGACGGTGCAGGCCCGGGTTGAAGCGGTTTATCGCAGCGAATCGCGGCGCATCCTGGCGACCCTGATTCGCTTGCTTGGCGATTTCGACCTGGCTGAAGAAGCCTTGCACGAGGCGTTCTTCGTCGCAGTCGAGCGCTGGGGGCAGGATGGTGTGCCGGATAACCCCCGGGCCTGGCTGGTCTCGACCGGGCGCTTCAAGGCCATCGACCGTTTACGTCGCCAGGCGCGTTTTACCCCGTTGTTGCAGGCGCAAGCCGATGCGCTGGAAGCGGCAGACTGGAGCGTTGAAGACGTGGAAGACGACCGCTTGCGCCTGATCTTCACCTGCTGCCACCCGGCGCTGGCGGCGGATGCCCAGGCGGCGCTGACCTTGCGTGAGATCTGCGACCTCACCACCGAGGAAATCGCCCGGGCGTTTCTCGCCACGCCCACTAGCATCGCCCAGCGCATCGTGCGGGCCAAGGGCAAGATCCGCGAAGCGAAGATCCCCTATCAGGTGCCATCCCTGGCGGAGTTGCCCGAGCGCCTGGACAGTGTGCTGCGGGTGATTTACCTGGTGTTCAACGAAGGCTATTCGGCGTCCATGGGCGCCGACCTGACCCGTGAAGACCTGACCCGCGAAGCGATTCGCCTGGGCCGTTTGCTGATGGAGTTGTTGCCGGAACCGGAAGTGATGGGCTTGCTGGCGCTGATGTTGCTCCACGAGTCCCGGCGCCCGGCACGCACCTCGGCGGGCGGCGAATTGGTGCTGCTGGATGAGCAGGAGCGTTCGCTGTGGGATGCGTCGTTGATTGCTGAAGGATGCGCCCTGGTGGAGAAATCCCTGACCACACGCCGCTTCGGGCCCTACAGCCTGCAGGCAGCGATTGCGGCGGTACACGCTGAAGCCGTGAGCGCCGATGAGACTGATTGGCCGCAGATCGTCGGGCTGTATGACGTGTTGCTTGGAGCGATGCCATCGCCGGTGATCGAGCTGAATCGCGCGGTGGCCGTTGCGATGCGCGATGGAGCGCAGGCCGGTTTGCAATTGGTGGACGGCATTCTGGCGCGGGGGGAGTTGGTGGACTATCACCTGGCGTACTCGGCGCGTGGCGAGTTTTGTCGGCGATTGGGGCGAGTGGAGGACGCGCGGCGAGCGTTTGAACGGGCGCTGGCATTGACCCAGCAAGTGCCCGAAAAGCGCTTTATCGAGCGGCGTCTGGCCGAACTCAAATAGTGCAGGTGCCGGAGATCCAAATGTGGGAGCGGGCTTGCTCGCGAATGCGGTGTGTCAGTCAACATTTCAGTGACTGATCCACCGCATTCGCGAGCAAGCCCGCTCCCACATTTGTTCGATGTTGTCTTGATGAATGAGTTACGGCTGCTGACGCGTCGCCGCCAACACGATCTCGCGAATGCACACATGCTGCGGCTGCTGGTAGGCATAGGCAATCGCCGAAGCCACATCATCGGCGCTCAGCACGGTGCCGCCCATGTCCTGTTTCCACGCCTGGTAGCCGGTCTTGATGGCTTCGTCGGTGGTGTGGCTCAGCAGTTCGGTTTCCACCGCGCCCGGCGCAATGGTGATCACACGCACATTGTGCGGCGACATTTCTTCCCGCAGGTTTTCCGAAATTCCATGCACGGCGAACTTGGTGCCTACATAGACGACGTGGTTGGGGAAGGTCTTGCGCCCGGCCACCGAGCTGACGTTGATGATGGTGCCACCCTTGCGCTCGACCATGCTGCCGGCCACTGCATGAATGCCGTTCAGCAAGCCTTTCACGTTGACGTCGAGCATCTGCTCCCACTGCGCCGGGTCCTGTTCGCTGACCGCGCCCAGCAGCATCACGCCGGCATTGTTGATCAGCGCGTCGGCCGGGCCGAATTGCGCTTCAGCTTCCTTCACCGCCGCCACCAGCGCAGCGCGGTCGGTGATGTCGACAACGCGACACAAGGTGTTCGGCAACTCCAGCGCATTCAGCCGGTCGATGCGGCGGGCCAGCAGCAACAGCGGGTGGCCGGCGGCCGACAGCAAGCGCGCGGTGGCTTCGCCAATGCCCGAACTGGCGCCGGTGATGATGATCAATGGCTTGTTCATGGTGGAACTCCTGAAATAAGAAAAACAAATAACTGAACGTGGCGCGCAGTATATTTAGCCCTCGGTTGGCTGAAAAATGCCTTATTCCTCTGTCTGTCATCGGTATTAACTATGGATGTGCGTCATCTCAAGGCGTTTCTCGCGGTATTCGAGGAACGCAATATCACCGCCGCCGCCCAGCGCCTGTTCATCAGCCAGCCGACGTTGTCGGTGACTATCAAGCAACTGGAAGAAGAACTGGGCGTGGCGCTGTTTCTGCGCCAGCCTCGTGGGGTCGAGGTCAGTGACGAGGCGCGGGTGCTGTACCCGCAAGCCCGGCGCATGGTGGCCGAGGCCGATGCGTTGAGCCGCTTGTTTCGCGGGCGCGAAAACCGCATCGCCCTGGAGCTGGGGGTGGAAGGCGATATTGCCGACAGCCAGATCGAAACCTTCCTGCGCATGGCGCACCAGGGCCTGCCGGGTTTGCTGCTGACCTTGCAGGAAGGCTGCGAAGGAGAGGGGCGCCTGGCGGTAGAGGAAATGTGCTGCGAGGACGAATTATTCCTGCCGCTTTGGGAAGAGTCCTACGTGATGGCACTGCCGATTGCGCACCCGATGGCGGCGGGCGGCAAGGAGCAGGCCTGGGCGCCGATCGAAGACTGGATCACCTGCCCGCAGCATGATTCCCACCAACGGCTGATGGCCTTGTACGGCCGCTCGCCCCAGGCGGTGGCCGGGCATGCCGGTTCGTTGACCCAGGCATTGCACATGGTGGCGGCCGGTGTCGGCGTGGCGATGTTGCCGCAGTCGCTGGCGGCGGAACGGGCCGGAGTGGTGATTCGCCCCTGGCACCTGCCGGCACCCACGCGCCGGGTGGGCTTGTGCTTTGCCGCCCAGGCCCTGGAGTTGCCGGCGTTGCGGGCCTTGCATGAGTATTTCCAGAACAACCGCCCGCCGCAGATTGAAGCCGCCTGACGGCGCCTTTGAATTCACCGCAAATTCAATGTAGGAGCTGGCTTGCCTGCGATAGCGGTGGTAACTGACACACCGCTATCGCAGGCAAGCCAGCTCCCACATTTGATCTTCATTGTTGCGAATAGTGTGTTCCGCCGTTATTCCAGCATCTTGCCCAGCAGCCAACTGCCGGCCGGGCCGGGCGGATGCTGGCGTGACCACAACGCGTCCACCGCCACCGAGCGCGGCCAGCCCCGGGCCTTGATTTCACACAGGTGGTCGCCGCCAAACCGCTCCACCAGCCAGCGCGGCAGCGGTGCCCAGCCAAAACCCAGCTGCGCCATTTCCATCAGCATCAGGTAACTGGGCGCTGACCACACTCGGCCCAGGCCGCGGGTTTCATTCGGGTTGATGATGCTCGCCAGGCGCAGTTCGCGGTGTTGTTCCAGGGTGTGCTGGTCGATGTCCGCAAGGTTCGCCAGCGGATGTCTGGGTGAGACAAACAGCGCGATTTCCGTGCGCTCTTCCACGGTGGTGCTGGTGAGGTCCGGCGGGTAAACCTCCTGCATCTCGATAAACGCAATCTGCGCCCGGCCACTTTGCACCAGGGCGATCAAGTCCTCGCATTCGGCGATCAGGCATTCCAGCTCCAGGTCCGGGTAGCGCTGCTCGAAGGCGCTGAGGGCGGTTTCGAAACGGTCCGACTGGTACGTATCGGACATCGCGATACTCAGCTTCGGCTCCAACCCCTGGGATAACTGACTGGCCGCCAACTCCAGGCGGCTGCTGGCTTCCAACACCTGCTCGGCGCGTTGCAGCAGCACATGCCCGGCCGGGGTCAGCGTCGGCTTGCGGCTGCTGCGATCAAACAGCACCACATCCAGGTCAATCTCCAGGCTGGCCACCGCCGCGCTGACGGTGGACTGGCTCTTGCCCAACTTGCGCGCCGCCGCTGAAAACGAACCGTGGGTCGCCGCCTGCACAAACGCCTGAAGCACTTCGTGGGATGCCATGACTATCGCCTTGATCGATGGTTACTGGTTATGAAGTATCGAGTCAAAGGGTAATGATGGCAACCATCGTCACTCACGGAGAACGGGTCATGACACCCACCAAGTCGATTACTGAACGCGTTTGGCAGGCCATTGGTTTTGAAGGATTGGCCTTGTTGATCTGTACACCGCTGCTGGCGTGGATCATGGATAAACCGGCCCTGGAGATGGGCGTCGTGACCTTGGCCATCAGCCTTATGGCACTGGCCTGGAACGTGATTTTCAACGGCCTGTTCGACCGTCTCAAGGCGCGCCTGCAACTGTCCGGCGGGGTGTGGACCCGCGTGGTGCATGCGTTGATGTTTGAAGGCGGCCTGGTGGCGATCTGTGTGCCGTTGATTGCCTGGTGGCTGAACATCAGCCTGATGCAGGCGTTTATCCTCGACATTGGCGTGTTGTTGTTTTTCCTGCCGTACACCTATGTGTATCACTGGGCGTATGACGCCGCGCGGGAGCGGATTATGCAGAAACGGATGCGCACCGCGTAGGAGTCCGGCTTGCCGGCGATGGCGATTTTGGATACGTCATCGCCGGCAAGCCAGCTCCTACAGGGGTTGTAGGGCGGCCACAAAATCGAGGAATGCCCGCACCTTGGCCGCCGGCAAATGCCGCGACGGGTAGAAGGCATACAACGGGAAGCGCTCGTCGGGCCAGTCGGGAAACAACTCGATCAACGCGCCGGATTTCAGCGCCGGTGCCAGCCCAAGGTCGAGCATTTGCGCCACTGCATGGCCGTGTTCGCACACGCTGTACAAGGTCCCGGCATCGTTGACCACCAGCCGCCCGCTGGTGGCGATGTTGACCTGCTCGCCCGGCCGGTGGAATTCCCAGCCAAACGGCCGGCCGGTCTGGGAGTCGCGAAAGTCGATGCACACGTGCTGGCCGTCTTCCAGGTCCTTGGGGTGTGAAGGGCGACCATGCCGCTCGAGATAAGCTGGCGAGGCCAACGTCAGCACCCGCACTTCCATCAGCTTGCGGGCGATCAACGAGGACGATTGCGGAATGCCAAAACGGATGGCCAAATCAAAGCCATCCGCCACCAGGTCCCCGAGTTGATCCCGCGTGTGCAGGTCCAACTGCAACTGCGGGTACTGACTCATGAATTCACCCAGCACCGGCCCCAGCACCAGCCGCGAAAAGTACGGGTCGATGTTCACCCGCAACCGCCCGCGCACCGTCAGGGCGCTGTCGGCCGCCGAGCTGGCGGCTTCTTCCAGGCCGGCCAGCAGCGGGGCGATTTCCTGGTAGAAACGCCGACCTTCGTCGGTCAATTGCACCGAGCGGGTAGTGCGGTCGAACAGGCGGATTCCCAGGCGTTTTTCCAGCCGCGAAATAGCCCGGCTGACCCCCGAAGGCGTCATCTCCAGGCTGTCGGCGGCGCGGGCGAAACTGCCGCTGTCGACCACGGCGGCCAGTACGCCCATGCCGCCGGCCAGTCCAGGATCAAAACTCATGGGTGATTGCCTGTCAGGTATCCGAAAGCATTGATGCTAGCGGAGAATCCGAGCGCGTTACAGAAACATCCCGCCCGAGGCCTCGACCCGTTGCCCGGTGATCCAGTTGCTGCCGTCGGCCAGCAGGGTGGAAATCGCCCCGCCGATATCATCCGGCAAGCCTGCGCGACCGAGGGCGGTGTTGTTGGCGACCATCGCGTTCACGTCCGGATTGTCGCGCACCACGCCGCCGCTGAAGTCGGTGGCAATCGCGCCGGGGGCCAGGGTGTTGACGGTGATGCCACGGGCACCCAGTTCCTTGGCCTGGTAGCGGGTCAGCACTTCCACCGCGCCTTTCATCGAGGCGTAGGCCGAATAACCCGGCAGGCTGAAGCGCGCCAGGCCGCTGGAGATATTGATGATGCGGCCACCGTCACTGATCAGCGGCAGCAGTTTCTGGGTCAGGAAAAACGGGCCCTTGAAGTGGATCGCCACCAGTTGGTCGAACTGCGCTTCGGTGGTGTCGGCGAAGCTGGCGTGGGCGCCGATCCCGGCGTTGTTGATCAGGAAGTTGAAGTGCGCCTGGCCGAACACGTCCTTCAATACCGAGCCGACCTGGGCGGTGAACGCCTCGAAGGTGGAACTCTGGCTGACGTCCAGTTGCAGCATGGCCGCCTTGCCGCCAAGCGCTTCGACTTGGGCGACCACGGCCTGGGCTTCGTCCGCTGCGCTGTTGTAGGTACCGATAATGTCGACGCCTTGTGCCGCCAGGTGCAGCGCAGCGCTTTTGCCCAGGCCGCGGCTGGCGCCGGTGATGAGTGCGATTTTACGGGTCATGGTGAAGTCCTCGGGGCGTGTGATGGTTCGTGGGACTGAGTGTATTTGTCCGGCCATAACGTGATAAACAGAGCTATGCCGGAATCACTGGCCGGATAAGGCGAACAATCCCATGAACAAACTAGAGTTGCTGCGTACCTTCGTGCGCGTCACCGAACTGTCGAGTTTCACCCAGGCGGGCGAGAGCCTGGGCTTGCCGCGCTCCACGGTTTCCGAGCATGTGCAGGCGCTGGAAGAGTTGCTGGGCGCGCGCCTGTTGCAGCGCACCACGCGCAAGGTCCAGGCGACCCAGGACGGGCGCGTGCTGTATGAGCGCAGCAAGGATTTGCTGTCGCACATGGAAGAGCTGGAAGGCTTGTTTCGCCAGGATGAAGCGCAGCTGGCGGGGCGCATTCGGGTGGACATGCCCAATGTCATGGCCCGGGAATTGATCCTGCCGCGCCTGCCCGAGTTCATGGACCTGCACCCGCTGATCGAGCTGGAAATCAGCAGCACCGACCGCCAGGTTGATTTGCTGGCGGAAGGTTTCGACTGCGTCTTGCGCGTCGGTGCGCAGCCGGACCAGTCGGTGGTAGCCCGCTTGTTGTGCAGCATGCCGATGATCAACTGCGCCAGTGCTGCGTACCTGAAGCGTTACGGCGTACCCAGGACGCTCGCTGATTTGGCTCACCATCAACTGGTGCATTACGTACGCCCGCTGGGCTCACGTTCCCCAGGGTTTGAATACGTACAAGGCAACAAGGTGCAGCGGATTCCCATGGCCGGGCGCGTCACGGTCAACAGCACCGACGCTTACCGGGCGGCGTGCATCGGTGGCTTTGGCCTGACCCAGGTGCCCGCCCTGGGCATTCACGATCAACTGGCCAGCGGCGAGTTGGTGGCGGTGCTGCCGGACTATCCGGCGCCGGCACTGGACGTGTCCCTGCTGTACGCCGGCCAACGGCATTTGCCGCTGCGGGTGCGGGTGTTCATGGATTGGCTGGCCGCCACCTTGCAGGCTGCTTTCAACGCCGGGCAGACAACTGCTGCGGCGCCAGGAATGCATCATGGAAGTAATCCCGAAACGCCTGCATCGCCGGCGTGAAATCGCGCTCGCGGTGCCAGGCCAGGCCGACGCTCATGGGCGTGACCTTGTCGGTGACGCTCACGGTTTCGATGCGTTTGCCTTCCAGTGACCACGGGCGATGCACCAGGTCTGACAAGATCGCCACGCCGCTGCCGTTGGCGACCATGCTGCGCACTGCCTCCACCGAACTGGTGCGCAGCCGCACCGTGGGGGTTTGCCCGGCCTGTTCCCAGTAGCGCATGGCGCTTTGTTCGGCTTCGTCGACGGTGAGGAAAATGTACGGCTCCCTGGCCACATCGGCGAGGCTCACGGCGGGGCGTTCGCACAACGGGTGATGGCTGGGCAGCCACAGGCGGCGTTCGGAGTTGAAGAGGATTTCCGAGACGATATCCGCGTGGGTAAGGTTGGCGGTGAGCACCACAGCCATGTCGAACTGGCCGTTGAGCAGGCCGTGTTCGATGGCCTGGCGTTCCTGTTCGAAGACCTCGATGGTCACGTCCGGGTGCCAGTGTTCCATGCGCTGCAAGTGGTGCGGCAGGAAGTAACCGAGCACGGTGTAGCTGGCGGCCACCCGCAATACGCCGCTGGCGCGGTAGTCCGGCAGCGGGCTGTTCAGGGCATCGTCGACGCTGCGCACAATCACATACGCCCGGTTGAGGAAATGCCGCCCGGCGTCGGTCAGGCTCATGCCCTGGGCCGAGCGCACGAATAGCTGCGCGCCGAGCATCGCTTCCAGCTCCTTGATCGCGGTGGTCACCGCCGATTGGGAGATGTTCAGGTGAATCGCCGCCTGGGAGATCTGGCCGATTTCGGCGGTGGCGACGAAGTAGCGGATTTGGCGCAGGGTCAGGGACATTGGTTTCTCCGCTCGTTCCCACGCTCTGCGTGGGAATGCATCCTGTGACGCTCCGCGTCACGATTTCAAGGGCGGACGCAGAGCGTCCAGGGCGGCATTCCCACGCGGAGCGTGGGAACGATCAGTATCGGGTATCTGATTTTCAGAAGATGGGCCATCTGATAATAGATCTTCCCAAGGGGTCAAGGGGCAGCCTAATTTCCATCGCAAGAACTTCAACGGAGCGACCCCGATGCAGGCAGTGGATTTCAATTCGGACATGGGCGAAGGCTTCGGCCCCTGGACCATCGGCGACGGCGTCGACAGCGAACTGATGGCCTACATCAGCTCGGCCAACATCGCCACCGGCTTTCACGCCGGCGACCCGGGCACCATGCGCCGCACCGTCGAACGCGCCAAGCAGTTGGGCGTGGCGATTGGCGCGCACCCGGGTTTTCGCGACCTCGTAGGTTTCGGCCGACGCCATATCAACGCCCCGGCCCAGGAGCTGGTGGACGACATGCTCTATCAACTCGGCGCCCTGCGGGAAATCGCCCGGGTGCAGGGCCTCACGCTGCAACACATCAAGCCCCACGGCGCGCTGTATATGCACCTGGCGCGGGATGAAGAAGCGGCGCGGTTGCTCGTGGAAAACCTGCAACGGCTGGAGCCCACGCTGCTGCTGTATTGCATGCCGAATTCGGTGATCTGGCGTATCGCCAAGGAACTCGGCCAGCCGGTGGTGCGGGAGTTTTATGCCGACCGTGAGTACGATCTCACTGGCTCCATCGTGTTTACCCGCAATGTGCGGGCGCTGGATCCGGCGACGGTTGCGGCGCGTGTCCTGCGTGCCTGCCAGACCGGCCTGGTGCGCACGGTTGAAGGCGAAGACCTGTTTATCGAATTCGATTCCATTTGCCTGCACAGCGACACCCCCGGCGCCCTTGAACTGGTGGAAGCGACGCGTGAAGCGCTGGACCAGGCGGGGATTGTTGTGGCGAGCGGGCTTGCCCCGCGTTGGGCTGCGCAGCAGCCCCTATAAGCTCACGGAGTTTCCCCGGGCAGCATTCAAGGTCAGGTTTTGGGGCTGCTACGCAGCCCAACGGGGGACAAGCCCCCTCGCCACAATGACTACCTCTGCCAACACTCATGATTTTTTGCCTGCCTTTCTACAATGATTCCAAGAGGAACAGACATGGCTGAATCTTCCCCGATCCGCTACAGCTTTGGCGGTGATGAACACCTGTTTGCCGAGGTCAGCGAGAGCATGTCCCTGGAGGCTTTCTTCAAGGGCATGGCCGTCACCCGTGCGGTGGAACGCCTGGCCCTGGACGGTGTGCTGGACGTCTGCCTGGCAAATGCCTCGTTCCAGATTCGTTTCGACCCGGACCGCATCGCGCCCCACGTGCTGCTCGACGCGGTACAAAGCGCCGAAGCCCAGGCCGTGGCCGAACGCACCTTGCACACCCGCATCATCGAAATCCCGGTGCTGTACAACGACCCCTGGACCCATGAAACCCTGATGCGCTTTCGCGACCGTCATCAGGACCCGACCGGTACCGACCTGGAATACGCAGCGCGGATCAACGGCCTGGCGGATGTGGACGCGTTTATCGCGGCCCACAGTGGCGCGCCGTGGTTTGTCTCGATGGTGGGGTTTGTGGCGGGCTTGCCGTTCATGTTCCAGATGGTGGAACGCGAGCGGCAGTTGCAGGTGCCCAAGTACCTGCGCCCACGCACCGACACGCCGAAATTGACCCTCGGCCACGGCGGCTGCTTCGGCTGTATCTATTCGGTACGCGGCGCCGGCGGTTACCAGATGTTCGGCGTCACCCCGGCGCCGATCTACGACCCGCAACAGCAACTGGCTTACCTGAAAGAGCACATGGTGTTCTTCCGCCCCGGCGACATCGTGCAGTTCAAACCCATGGACCGCGACGCCTATGACCTGGCCGTGGCAGAAGTGGACGCAGGGCGCTTCGACCTGCGCATCCGCCCGGTGGAGTTTTCCCTCGACGCCTTTCTCGCCGACCCCATCGGCTACCCGAAAACCTTGCAGGAGGCGCTGGCATGATCAAGGTACTC
Organism: Pseudomonas sp. F9001; assembly: GCF_013385435.1. Lineage (NCBI taxonomy): Bacteria > Pseudomonadati > Pseudomonadota > Gammaproteobacteria > Pseudomonadales > Pseudomonadaceae > Pseudomonas > Pseudomonas sp. F9001. The sequence goes on along the minus strand of NZ_JACAPX010000003.1, from coordinate 38,779 downwards.
AAACCCGGCCTCGCCACCTCCGTGCAGGATCTTGGCCGCGAAGGTTATTACCACCTCGGCATCCCGCCATCCGGCGCCCTGGACCAATACGCGTTGAGCGCGGCCAACCACCTGGTGGGCAACCCCATCGGCGCTGCCGGGCTGGAATGCACGTTGATCGGGCCGGAGCTGGAGTTTCAGCAGGATGCCCTGGTGGCGTTGTGCGGGGCGCTGATGTCGCCGCGCCTGGACGGCGTAGTGGTGCATCAGGACACCGCGTTTGAAGTGCGGGCCGGGCAAGTGCTGCGCTTTGAATTTCCCAGGGCCGGCGCGCGGACTTACCTCGCGGTGGCTGGTGGTATTGACGTGCCGCTGGTATTGGGCAGCCGGTCCACTTACACCCTGGGTGCGTTGGGCGGGTTTCACGGGCGGCGGCTGGTGGAGGGTGATGAACTGCCCGTGGGCGAAGCCAGCGGCAAAGGCCGGGCGGGGAACAGTTTGCCCATGGCGTTGCGCCAATCGGTGGGTGGGGACGTGACCCTGCGGGTGGTGCCAGGGCTGTATTACGAGCGCCTGACGCCCGCCGCCAAGAGCAGCTTTTTTGCCGAGCCCTGGACGGTAGGGTCGGAGGCCGACCGCATCGGCTATCGCTTCAAGGGCGGCAATGCCTTGAGCTTTCAGCCACGGGAACAGCCGTTTGGCGCCGGGTCCGATCCGTCGAACATCGTCGACAGTTGCTACCCCATCGGTTCGATCCAGGTGCCGGCGGGCCTGGAGCCGATCGTGCTGCACCGGGACGCGGTGTCGGGCGGGGGCTACGCGATGATTGGCACGGTGATCAGTGCCGACCTGGATCTGATCGGGCAGATGCAACCGAACCAGCGGGCGGGGTTTGTGGCGGTGACGCTGGAGGAAGCGTTGGAGGCGCGGCGGGTGTACAAGAAGCGGTTGAAGCTGATGGGTGGGTTGTTTAGCACCTGAACTCACCACTGAACCCAATGTGGGAGCGGGCTTGCTCGCGAAAGCGGAGTGTCAGTCAATAAGTCTGTGACTGAGCCACCGCATTCGCGAGCAAGCCCGCTCCCACATTTTTATCGGGTTGTGTCAGAACAATTGGGTGAATAGCCAGTACAGGCTACCCGATAACAGAATCGCCGCCGGTAACGTCAGCACCCAGGCCATCAGCAAGTTGCGGATGGTCTTCATCTGCAAGCCACCGCCGTTCGCCACCATGGTCCCGGCCACACCCGACGACAACACATGGGTGGTGGACACCGGCAAGCCATACATGTCTGCCGCGCCGATGGTCAGCATCGCCACCATCTCGGCGGATGCGCCCTGGGCGTAGGTCAGGTGGGTCTTGCCGATCTTCTCGCCCACGGTCACCACGATACGTTTCCAGCCGACCATGGTGCCGAGCCCGAGGGCGATGGCCACGGCGATCTTGACCCACAGCGGGATAAACCGTGTGGCGTTGTCGATCTGTTGCTTGAACAGTTGCAGCTTGTTCTGGGTGTCGGCATCGAAGTTGCCGACCTTGCCCTTGTCCATCAGGCGGATGGTTTCGCTGGTCAGGTACATGTCGTTACGCACGTTGCCCACGGCCTCGGCCGGAACGGCGGCGAGGGAGCCGTAGCTCTTCACTTCCTCACCGATATGCCCGGTGATGGCCGCCAGGGCGGGCACCAGTTCCGGGGTGGCTTCCTTGGTGCGTACGTAGGTCGACAAGGTGCCGCGAGAGTCGGCGGGGGCCAGTTGCGGCGCCGCTTTTACCAGGGCGGCCTGGGTGACTTCGGCCACCGCGGCAAACTGCAACGACTCACCGGCCGGCATGGTGCGGTTCAACGCGTAGGCCATCGGCAGGGTGCCCACCAGGATCAACATGATCAGGCCCATGCCCTTCTGGCCATCGTTGGAGCCATGGGCGAACGACACACCGGTGCAGGTGGCGATCAGCATGCCGCGAATCCACCAAGGCGGCGGGGTATCGCCTTTTGGCGCTTTGTACAGCGAGCGATTTTTCACGAAGGCCCGCAGCGCCAGCAACAGCAGGGCGGCGAAGGCGAAGCCGATCAGCGGCGACAGCAGCAACGCATAACCGATCTTGATCGCCTGGCCCCAGTCCACACCGCTGGTGCCGTCGCGGCCATGCATCAGGGCGTTGGCCACGCCCACGCCGATGATCGAGCCGATCAAGGTGTGGGACGACGACGCCGGCAACCCCAGCCACCAGGTGCCGAGGTTCCACAGGATCGCGGCGATCAACAGCGCGAAGATCATCGCAAAGCCGGCGGAGGAGCCGACCTGCAAAATCAGCTCTACCGGCAGCAGGGCGATGATGCCGAACGCCACCGCGCCGCTGGATAGCAGCACGCCGAGGAAGTTGAAAAAGCCCGACCACACCACCGCGAAATGCGGTGGCAATGAGTTGGTGTAAATCACCGTGGCCACCGCGTTGGCGGTGTCGTGGAAGCCGTTGACGAACTCGAAGCCCAGGGCGATCAACAGCGCCACGCCCAGCAGCAGGAACGGCGTCCAGGTGGTGACCACCGTGCCCAGCTCGTGCATGTCGTGCATCAGGCTGTAGGCGGTGAACAACAGGCCCATGGCGAGTACGGCGAAGAAAATGATCACCGTCACCAGGCCCGGTTTTTTGTCCAGGCGCGGTTTGGGATCGTTGGTGACGGAGGCGGTGGAGGCGGTCAGCGAAGGGGTTGCCATGCCGGAACATCCAGTGTTGAGGGAGGATATCCGTCATGATCGTTGCAGAATGTTACAGAGATGCTGCGGTAAATCAGTGTTTAGGGAATTGAAGTTGCCGCCGGTCTATAAAACACCGCCGATAAAATGTGGGAGCTGGCTTGCCTGCGATAGCGGTGATCAGTCACCACCGCTATCGCAGGCAAGCCAGCTCCCACACTTGATCGCATTTCAAATTCAATAATCCTTGCGCTTGCGAAACGCCCAGCGTCCGGCAATCAGGGTGAATGTCGCCACCAGCGCCACCAGAATCCAGAAGCCTTCCGGGTCTGTGGAGAGCGGCACGCCACCAACGTTCATGCCAAAAAAACCGGCAATGATGTTGATCGGCAACGCCAGCACCGTGACCACGGTCAGGGTGAACAACGTGCGGTTGCTCTGTTCGTTGAGGTTGGCGGCGATCTCTTCCTGCAGCAGCTTGATGCGCTCACCCAACGCCATCAGGTCGTTGATGATCAGCGCAAACTCCTCGGTGGATTTGCGCAGCTCTTTCACGTCTTCCTTCTGCAGCCACTGGGGCGGGCGATTGAGCAGTCGCAGCAACGAGCCCGGCTCCAGCGCCAGCAACCGTTGCAGGCGCACCAGCACCCGGCGCGCGGCACCCAGTTCGGCGCGGTTGGTGGACAGGCGTGACGACAGCAACTGGTCCTCGATCTGGTCGACGCTGAGGCTGGTCTTGCGCACGATCTGTGTCAGCACCTCGCCCTGGTCCCGCAGCAAATGCACCAGCAGTTCCAGCGGCGAGCGAAAGTGTTCACCGGCCTTCACCGACGAGCGCAACTTGTCCACCGAATGCAGCGGTTGCAGGCGCGCGCTGATCAGCAGCCGGCTGCGGGCGCACACCCATAGGGTGGAAATGTCTGAAGACACCATGCTGCTGAAGTTGAACACCACTTCGTTGACCACCGCCAGCAAGGCCGAGTCCACGTGTTCGATGCGGGTGGAGCGTGAGCCTTCGTGCAAGGCTTCGAAGAATTCTTCCGGCAGGTTCAGGTGCGCCTGCATCCAGCGCTCGCACGCGGCGTGGGCCAGGTTCAAATGCAGCCAGAGGAATTCGTCGGGGTCACCGGGTTGCTGCAAGGCCGCAAGGGCAGTGGCTGAATCAATCTGTTCGCCCTTTTCACCGGGGCGGAAACGAAAACCGTAGAGCAAGCCAAACAGGTCTGAGTCCTGGTGGCTGTGGTCGATGCTGTGGTTCATGGAGGCTCGCAGGGAAAGTGCCTGTAGGAAATTTCACAGGTTCACCTGAGCGCATCATGGCAACTGAATTTGACGCTTTTGTGACGGTTTGAGGTGGCCGTCAATCGCCCGCGGGCAAACTGAAGCTGAACACCGTGCCGTCCTGCTCGCTGGAAGACACTTCCAGCCGCCCGCCATGGGCGTCGGCAATCTGCTTGACGATGTACAACCCCAGGCCCAACCCGGCCTGGGGCAGGGCGCCCGTCGGTCGGGAGTAGGGCTGGAACAGCAGCGGCATGGCTTGCTCACTGATCAGCCCAAGGTTTTTCACCGTTAACTCAAACGTGCCGGCGTTGACCTGCGCACTGACTTCAACCGGCCCTTGCGGGTTGCCGTGGCTGATGGCGTTGGCCACCAGGTTGGAGAGCAATTGCGCGAGCCGCTCGCGGTCGCCTTTCACACCCTTGAGATTGCCGATGCTGGCGTGAATCAGCCGCTTTGGATGGACGTGCTGCACCTCTTCCACCACATGCTGCAAAGTGTCTTCAAGCCCAGTGCATTCACTGATGTTCACCGGGATGCCGCTGCCCATTCGCCCGCGGGCAAAGTCCAGTACGTCTTCCACCAGTTGCGAGGCCCGGCGGCCGCTGGCCAGCATGTGCCGCACCAGGGTGTCGGTGGCCGGGTCCGGGTGTTTGCGCAGCAGACGTTCGGCGCCGACGTTGATGGCGAACAGCGGGTTGCGCAGGTCGTGGCCGAGCACGGCGATGAATTGTTCGCGCAGTTCGGCGGTTTCGCGCTCCTGCTGCAGGTCGGCTTCGGTCTGCTGGAGGCTTTCTTCGGCTTCGATCTGCAGCGACAGCACCCGGGCAAACGACTCCATGGTCGACTGGATGGTGCTGCTGCGCAGTTGCGCCGGGTTCGGGTCCAGGGCACAGATGGTGCCGAAGAAACGCCCGTCGGTGCGGAACACCGGCACCGAGATGTAGCTTTCAAAGTGGTAGATACGCGGCGTGTGGTGGTCGCGGTACAGCGGGTCTTCGCTGGCTTTGTCGATCACGATCGAGACGTGGGAGTCGCGTATTTCGTGGCACAGGGTGGTGGTCAGGTCCAGCTCGCCACCCACGGGCAGGCCGAAGTCCAGTTGGTCGCGCACGGCGCAGGCGGTCCAGGAATCGTCGGTGACCCGGGCCACGGCCGCAAAACGCAAGCCGGTCATCTCGCTGACTACCTGGAGAATCGCCGGGACGGCGCTGATTCTGCCAATGGTGGCAATGTCGACGGCTTTTTGCCCCATGGCGAACGGTTCCGGTCCTGATGCTGCTGGCGTTGTGCCTTGGCTGATGGTTGGGATTCTAGCGAGCTTGGCGGCGTAAGGTACAAATTCGTTCACGCTAATTAGACTAATTGCTCTTCTGGGCGACGAGCGCGCATAAAAAAGCCGCGCGGCCCGAAGGCGGCGCGGCGTTTTTGCGGTTCAACTCAAGTGTCTTGCTTGTTTTCCAGGACTTCGCCGGTCTTGGCATCCAGCTTCACGTCCCACTTCACGTTGCTGGTGTCACGCAGTTCGGTCTCGTAGACCAGGCGGCCGGCGTTGTCTTCCAGTTCGGTGTCAACGATTGTGGCGCCTTTGTGCTGGGCCACGGCCTTGGTGTTGAGCTTTTCAAAATCCATCACGGCACCGGACTTGAGCAGGCCCGGAATATGGTCCGGGCGAACGTCGGCCTGGGCCAAGCCAGCGGTAAGGGTCAAGGCGGCAGCAGCGAACAGAGCGGTCAGGTTTTTCATGATGTGATCCTTTGGGGTGAGCTGTTTAAGTGGGATCAGGTTAACCAGCGCAACTTAACTCACCCTTAAGATTGCGCCGTTTGTTCAATCGGCGGCGAGTGCGGGGTTTCATGCTGGCGTCTCACTTACGGGAGGCACAGATGAAACAGTTAATGGCCTGGGTGTATGCGCCCTTGTTTTGGGCGGGGTTTATCGGGTGGGCGCTGTGGCTGGTGCAGAGGGATGTGCTGCAGTGGCTGGGGCTGGTATTTGTTCTGGCGGTGGCGGTGTCGTTTATCGCCGAGTGGTGGTTGCCCTATGAGCCGCAGTGGAATCGCAACCAGGGTGATCGTCGTCGCGACTTGATTCACGCGTTGGTCAATGAGGGCCTCAATGCGGCGGGCTTGTTGATCTTGCCGGTGCTGACCGCGCTGTTGGCCGTCGACGGTATATGGCCGCGGGCGTGGCCGCTCTGGGCGCAATTGCTGCTGGCGATCTTCATTGCCGATGCGGGCATCACCCTGATGCATTACGCCAGCCACCGAGTCGCTGCCTTGTGGCGCCTGCACGCGGTGCACCACAGCGTGCAACGGCTGTATGGCTTCAATGGCTTGATGAAGCATCCGTTGCACCAGATGCTGGAAGCCACGGCCGGGTTGACGCCGTTGATCCTGCTGGGCATTCCCACGGAGGTGGCGCTGCTGCTGGCCCTGGCGATTGCCGTGCAGCTGCTGTTGCAGCATTCCAATGTCGACATGCGCCTGGGGCCGCTGCGCTGGGTGTTCGCCTGGGCGCCGGTGCATCGTTTTCATCACATGAAATATGGCCGGGCTGGGGATGTGAATTTCGGCTTGTTTTTCAATCTGTGGGATTGGCTCTTGGGCACGGCGTTTTACAGCCATGACTATCGAATGGGGCAGGGCGACTTGGGGATTGGCAGCCGGCCGGATTTTCCGCGGGAGTATGTGGCGCAGTTGCGCGATCCGTTCAGGACGGTGCAATTGAGCAAGGAGCCGCCGGTTCCCGTCGGTCTAGTCGAGGATTCGTACGTGCAGGTTGCGCAACGACGCCCCGGCCGTGACGCCGAATAGTTGCTTCATGGTCCGGGAAAAATGCGCCGAATCGGCGAACCCGGCGCCATGTGCAGCCTCGGTCAAGGTGCTGCCGCCGAGCGCCAGTCCCAGCGCCACTCGCAAGCGCCGCCACAACACCAGGCGACGTACCGGCAAACCCAGTTGGTTGGCGAACAAACGTTCCAGCTGGCTTAACGAAACGTGCGCCGCCTGCGCCAGGGCTTGGGCCGAGACCTTGCCACTCAGTTGCTGATCCAGCGCCGACAGCGCGCGCTCCACCCTGGCATCTTCCAGTGCGCGTCTCGGCAATTGGCGCAGCGTGCGCTCGAGTGCTTCCAGGGACCGTTCACTGTCGGCCAGGGCGGCCTGCAAAGAGTCGAAGTCAAAGGCGCCGGGTTCGGCATACACCATCAATACCTCACCATGGGTGTGGAGGATGGCGTGGGGCATTCTGGACGGGATAAACAGGCGATGGGCCGTGATGGCACGGCCATCGAGGCTGGCCGTGACCGGCCCGCCCGCGGAGAACATCAGCTGATGGGCATAGTGTGCATGGGGCGCGGTGCGCCCCGGTGTGCCCTGGATCAGCCCGTAGTCAGGCCCCAGCCACAGGCGACCTGACCATTCGGGGCTCACTCAGTAACCGTTGTCCTGCAGCAGGTCGGCCACACTCGAGGACGGCCAGCGCTTGTAGTACTTCAGCAGTTCGGCAGCGCGGTTGGTGAAGATGCCATCGACGCCGGCTTTCATGACCTTGTCGAAGTCCACCGGCTCATCCACGGTGTACACGTGCACCAGCAAGCCCTTGTCGTGGGTCAACTGGTTCATCTCGGGTTTGACCAGGTCGGAATAGCTCTGGTCGCCCAGGTTGGTCAGTTGTGCCGAAGGGCCGGTACCGATGGCGCCCAGGCTCTTGGCCTCGTCGATCCATTTTTCGAACTCGGCGGCGTCCTTCGGCTCCTGCTTGGCGTAGTAGGCGGCTTTGCTCGGCTCGCCGGACTCGGCGAAGGGCACCTTGGATTTCGGTTCGATGCTGCCTTCACCTACCCACAACAGCAGGATTTTCGGGGTGTTGGGCATCTCTTTTTGCAGTTCTTTCAGGCTGTCTTTCTCAAAGGTTTGCAGCACCACGCGGCCCTTGCCCTGGCCGACGCCGATGTTTTTCTGGGCCTGGTTGGAGCCGGTGGAGCTCAACCAGCCTTTATCCAGCAGCTTGTTCTTCAGGTCGGCCTCGATGCCCGGGAATTGCTTCGGCTCCTTGGTTTCGATGTACAGGCCGGGTTTGTGCTGCGGATTGCCTTCGGCGATCTTGATGATTTCGTCCAGGCTGAGGATTTTCAGGCCGACGAAGCCCGGGCGGGCACGATCCGGGTAGGCGGCGTTGAACCAGCTGCCGGCGTCCAGGGTTTTAAGCTCGGCCCAGGTGAATTCGTTGGCCGGGCTGTCCTTGCGCTCGGGGAACTTGGTGGCGACGTCGGTGGTGCGTTGCAGGTTGTTGTCATGCAGGGCGAATAGCACGCCGTCCTTGCTGCGTTGCAGGTCCATTTCCAGGTAGTCGGCACCCAGGTCGCGCGCGACTTTGTAGGCGGCGGCGGTGGATTCCGGTGCATCGAAGGAGGCGCCACGGTGGGCAATCACGGCGGGGTGCGGAATGCCTTCGTTGGTGGCCAATTCGGTAGGGCTGATCGGGCTTGCCGCCTGTGCGTGGCCAAGGCCCAGCATCAGGGCCAGCAGCAGGGCACTCTTGGTAAACGTGACAGGCATATGCGAAGTCCTTTCGTGGAGGTAACTTTGAGAAGGGCTCCTTTTTAACAATTGCTTGCGAATGGCGCTATCACCAAACCGACATTAACGTGTTCACCGGCCATTTTTCTGCACTTTTGTGCGGTGCGATGCAGTACTCTTGCCTTGAATTGCCCCATCAGAGGGCAGATTTTCCTGCCACGCGTGTAAACCATCTTTCCAGTCCAAGTAGGACTTTTCAGTGAGGTTTACCATGCGCATCACCTCCGAGCTTATCTGCCAGGCCGCCGACCAACTCCAGGGTTTTGTCGGCCTGAACCGCAAGACTGGCCAGTACATCGTCCGTTTCAGCGAAGACTCCTTCGGCATGGACGTGGCCGATGACGGCATTATCCCGACCGCCGAGTTTGTCTGGCTGCCGGTCGACGGGCAGGCCATGACCTTGTCCCGCGAGCGGATCCAGTTGTTGCTGGACCAGAACATCGACGATCGCATCAACATCACGGAACCGCTGCGGGTGTACATGCGTCGGGTGGAGATTCCACAGATCAGTGCGGTGCGCAGTCTGGTCAGTTGAGTGCAGCATAGCCCTGCGGCTGGAGCGCTTTTTGTGGCTAGGGAGCTTGCTGTGGCAGGGAGCTTGCTGTGGTGAGGGAGTTTGCTGTGGCAGGGAGCTTGCTGTGGCGAGGGAGCTTGCTCCCGCTGGGCTGCGAAGCGGCCCCAAAATCTTGGGAGCGCTGCGCACTCCAGCGGGAGCAAGCTCCCTCGCCACAGCAAGCTCCCTCACCACACAAGCTCCCTCACTACAGCAAGCGCCCTCACCACAGAGCCTCCCTTGTCCACATTAAGTGTTTTACACGGGCTGATGTTTCAGCGCTCGAACGCGTAAGACCGCTCCACCTTGCACACCCGCGTATGGCACGCCGAGTACCAGGTGGCGCGGCCCTGTTCGCGCACCTCAGTGTGTTCGGCGTGCTGCTTCCAGGCCAGGATCTCCGCTTCGCTGCTCCAGTAGGACACCGTGATGCCCAGCCCGTCGTCCCCGCGCGCCGATTCCACGCCGAGAAAACCGGGTTGTTGCCGGGCCAGTTCCAGCATGCGGTCGGCGGCTTGTCCGTAACCGTTGTCACCTTCAGTGCGCAATGAACTGAACACCACGGCGTAGTACGGCGGTTTGGGTGTCTTGGCGATCATGCGCAGGCCTTCAGCAGCGCAATGGCCAGCGGCGGGGTGACGCCTTTAAGCGCCGCACGTTCCGGCTGGAACAGGGTGGCGACAAAAAACGGATGGCCCAGCAACTCCACCGCCCGCAGGTCGCCCGCCGAGTCCTGGCCGCTGGCAATCAGGTCGGCTTCCAGCAATGCACTTTCGAACGCTGGATTGATGCCATAGCGGCAACGGTAGCCTTCATGGATATCGAGGGTGGCGTAGGCCTCGGCGATGCGGGTATAGGCCATCAAGCGGATGGTGTCGGTCGCTTCCACCAGCGCGCAGGTCAACGGTGTCAGCACTGCACGCGGCGAGTCGGGGGCCAGTTCGCCATGCTCGGCGTCGGCCCAGCCCAGCACGTTGCGGGCATATTCCAGCACCGCGTGTTGAAAACCGCCGCAGGTGCCGAGGAACGGGCGCTTTTGTTCACGGGCATACCGGATGGCCAGCAGCGCGCCGTCAAGGTCTCGGTAGGGGCTGGCGGGGACGCACCAGAAGCCGTCGTAGTGCTGCAGTTGTTCGGTGGATTTGATCGTGTCGGTGGCCAGCCAGTCGAACCGCACCGTCAGGCCCAGCGCCGCGCCGGCCTGTTGCAACGCCAGGGGAATGGCCTGGTGGGCGGTGACCTGTGCATCGTAGTCGCCGATCAGGGCCAGGTGCAGGGTGGTTTTATTCATCGAGGGTATCCGTGGCTTGTTGAGTCCTGGCGCTCACTATAGATTGGCGCTCACGCAATCAATATTGGCGTCAACACACATGCTCAATGCAGCGGTGCACTATCAGATCGACTACCCCGACCTTTCCCTGATCCTCGCCCTGGTGCGCGGCGGCACGCTCGCGCGGGCGGCGGCGTTGCTGCGGGTGGATGTGTCTACGGTGTTTCGCGCGGTGCGGCGGCTGGAGACGGCGCTGGGCCAGACGCTGTTCGAAAAGAGCCGCGCCGGCTACCTGCCCACCACCTTGGCCACCACCCTCGCCGAGCAGGCCGAACGTGCCGAACAGGCGCTGGAGGCAGCACGGGTGGGAGTGGAGCAGGGCGGTGAAGTGATCAGCGGTACGGTGCGCCTGACGTGCACGGACTCGGTATTGCAGTCACTGTTGCTGCCGGCCCTGGCGCAGTTCATGCCGGGTTACCCGGCGTTGACCCTGGAGCTGAGCACGTCCAATGACTTCGCCAACCTCAGTCGCCGCGATGCGGATATTGCCCTGCGCCTGACCAAGGCACCGCCCGAGCATCTGGTAGGACGTTGCCTGGGCACGGTGTCGTATCGGGTGTGCGCCAGTGCCGACTATGCCCGCCAGCATGCGGGGGAGGAACTGGCGGCCCTGAACTGGATCGCGCCGGATGACTTCCTGCCGGATCACCCCACCGTCACCTGGCGGCGCCAGCACTTGCCGGGAGTGATGCCGGCCTATCGCTGCAACAGCATGGTTTCGGTAACCGAGTTGGTGCGCGCGGGACTCGGCGTGGCCGCGTTGCCGGATTACCTGCTGGGCGCGGACCTGCAACCGTTGAGCCCGCCGCTGGTGGGGCACGACACCGCCCTGTGGCTGCTGACGCGCCCCGATTGCCGGGCCTTGCGCTCGGTGGTGACGTTATTTGATCAGTTGGGCCAGCATGTGCGTTTGCCGGTGAGATAACTGTGGGAGCTGGCTTGCCTGCGATACAGGCGCTGTGGTGCATCAGGCATACCGCGGTGATGCAATCGCAGGCAAGCCAGCTCCCACACGGGATGCGTGGGAGGGTCAGGTCTTGCGCACGAATTGGTCGTGCATTTCGCTGGTCAGCCCTTCGATGCGTTCGGTCAGTTGTTTGGTCATCTCGGTGAGCTTGGTGTTCTGCTCCAACAGTTCCAGGAGTTGCTTGGTGGTCTGCGCCGCCTGGGCCTGGCGTTCGGTGTTGGCCACGGCCAGGGCTTCGCGGTGCTGGGCGTCGGCGTCGGATTGGGCCTTGTCCCGTGCGGCCTGGCGGGTCTGGGCGAGCAAAATCAAGGGGGCGGCATAGGCCGATTGCAGGCTGAACGCCAGGTTCAAGAGGATGAACGGGTAGACGTCAAAGTGCGTGATGCCGGTCATGTTGAGCACGACCCACAGAATCACGATTGCCGTTTGCGCCCCCAGGAACGTCGGCGTACCAAAGAAGCGTGCGAAGGCTTCGGCTTTCAACGCAAAGGTGTCGTTGCCAAAGGTCGGCGCGAGATGGGCGTGTTTACGATGAAAGCGCAGGTGGTCAACGTTGGCTTCAGGTTTATCCGGGGTCATGGCGGGCTCGAATCCGTGGCGTAAGACAAGCCACCACTATAGACCGAGCCCTCGGCCTGGCACATGAAGAAGCCTGTCGCTTACCTGTTGCCCCGTTCATTGGCAAACGCACTCACAGCCTGCACCGCCTCGCTGGCGCCTTCGCGAATCTGCAGGATCACGGTGCCGGCCTGGTTGGCGAGGTCCACGCCCTGGGCGGCGCGGTCGCGGGTACCGTCCATGCTGTCGATGGCCTGGCGGGTTTCGGTCTGGATCATCTCGATCATCGACGAAATCTCTGCGGTTGAACCGCTGGTGCGCGCCGCCAATTGCCGCACTTCATCGGCCACCACCGCAAAGCCACGCCCTTGTTCGCCGGCGCGTGCGGCTTCGATGGCAGCGTTCAATGCCAGCAGGTTGGTCTGGTCGGCAATCCCGCGAATGGTGTTGACGATGGCGGTGATCTGCTGCGAACGCTCGCCCAGCTTGGCGATCAGCGCGGAAGAACCGTCGATATTGGCGGCAATCTCACGCATGCCGGTGGCGGTCTGCTGGATCACCTCGGCGCCTTTTTCGGCGATGTCCCGGGTTTGCAGCGAGATGTGATAAGCCTGGGTGGCGCTTTGCGCGTCGGCCGCGTGTTTCTCCACCATGGCCGTGACGTCGGAGGCGTATTTCACCACCTTGCACAGGCGCCCGCTGGCGTCGTACACCGGGTTGTAGTTGGCTTCCAGCCACACCACCTGGCCGTTTTTGTCGATGCGTTCGAACTGGCCGTTGAACAGCTCACCCTGGTTCAGCCGTCGCCAGAAATCGCTGTAGGCGCTGCTGTTGGCCAGCTCCGGTGTGCAGAACATGCGGTGATGCTTGCCCTGCACCTGCGCCAGGTTGTAGCCCATGCGCTGCAGGAAATTCTGGTTGGCGCTGATGATGGTGCCGTCGAGGTTGAACTCGATCACCGCCATGGCGCGGTCGATGGCCTGCAACTTGGCGTTGGCTTCACTCTCGGCCTGCATTTTCGGGGTGACGTCCATGGCGTACTTCACCACTTTCACCACGCTGCCGGACTCGTCGCGCACCGGGTTGTAGCTGGCCTCCAGCCAGATCGGCTGGCCGTCGCTGGTCACGCGCTCAAAGGTGCCGGACTGGAATTGGCCGTTGCGCAGTTGCGTCCATAGCTGGCCGTACTCGGCGCTGCGGGCAAAGGCCGGGGTGCAGAACAGGCGGTGGGACTGGCCCACGACTTGGTCGGCGGTGTAGCCCATGGCCTTGAGGAAATTCTCGTTGGCCCGCAGGACCGTGCCTTGCAGATCAAATTCAATCACCGCCATGGAGCGGTCGATGGCGTCGAGAAGGCTGGCTTGCTGGGCAATGGTGGCTTGCAGGGTACTGATGGTTTTTTTATGGGCGTTGAATAGCATGGTCGTGTGCTCGGGGGAAGCAAGCGTCAGGGGTATCCATGGGGTCGCCTGCCACCGTAAGGCCTGGCCATACGGCAAACGTGCTCATTGCCAGCTTCCTTGTGCTGGCAGCGGGGTGGAACAGCGGGTTCTGAGTCGTATGGCCGGCAAGAAGTTCTATGCCAGTCGACCAATGGCGGCATTATGCTATCGGTCGGCGACGGGCGCGTTTAATTCAGACGAGATGCAGAGGGCGGGATTCAGGCGGAATGGGCGACCACGTAGTCGCTGATATTGACTCGGTTACGGCCGGTGTCCTTGGCCGCGTACAGCGCGCGGTCCGCTGCGTTGAGCCACATGGCCGCGTCGGTGAAGGTGCTCTGGAAAGACGCCAGGCCAATGCTCAGGCTGACCCGCAGCTCGGGGATTTCCGGGTTGCGGTAATTGCTGAACACCTCGCGCATGCGTTCCATGACTTGTGCGGCCTGTTCCATGGGCATGTCCGGAAGAATCACACAGAACTCGTCGCCGCCGTATCGCCCGGCCAGGTCGTTTGCCCGCAGGTTGCGTCGAAGTTCCAGGCTTAGTTGGCGCAGAACCTGGTCACCGATGATGTGCCCATAGCTGTCGTTGATCTGCTTGAAATGGTCAATGTCGATCAGTGCGATGGTGGCGTTCCCATGTTGTTGCTGGCACTTGTGAAACTTCAGGTGCAGCAGGTCTTTCCACGAACCGTGGTTGAGCAGGCCGGTGAGGCTGTCGGTGCGGCTCAAGGCGCTCAGGGCGCGTTTGTGTTCCGACAATTTGATCGCCAGGCGGTAGCAGACCATGCCCAGCGCCATGGGATACAGGGTCAGCATCGGCAGGCAGGCGTAGACCTGGACCAGGCTGACGTCGGGATTGAAGTGGATGCCAAACAGCAGCCAGGACACGCCGATACCTGCCAGTTGCGCCACGATGCCGTGGAGGAACAGGCGTTTGCCGCCGGCGGCGACGTTGTTCATGGTCATCATCGACAGGATGGTCACGGCCGTCAGTGGCGTGAACTGTGTAGTCGCCGCCCAGAACCCGCCGAGCAGCGAGTCGTAGAGCAGGTTTCGCCGTTCCGCCTTGTAGGGGAAATCGGAGCGGGTCGAAAGTTGATAGGCCAGGTGCGCCCAGCCAAAACCATTGAACAGCAGCAACGCCCAGACCCAGCCTGGCATTTGCAGTGGGTAGAGCGCGGCGATGACGCTGATGCAGCCGATGCCCAGGCCGATGATCCTTGGCCTGTAGATACGTCTGGCAAATGACAGCCCTTTGCCTCGTTGGTTTTCCATAGATTCCTGGGTCGATTCTTTTTTTGCAGGTACGACGGCACACGTGATCGGGAAAACCACTGGTCGGATAATACGTGTGAATATTGTCAGTTATTCGCGTGGGAATAATCAGTGTCCTTCCAGGCCATTTGCAAAGGACACGCGGCGAATCAGATAAAAACGACCTTGGATGTCGTTCCTGCAACAGGTCAGTGCTGCGGCACGACCTCATAGCCTGCGAGGAACAGGTCGATGGCCGACTCGATGACGTTCGCTTGGGCGTCGGCGTCCAGGGTCGGCTGGCCGAGGGTGATCTGTGGCCAGAAGGCAAAGGCCTTGAGCAGGCTTTGCACCTGGTGGGCGGCGAAGCATGGGTCGGTGCAGCTCAGCCGGCCGTCTTCCTGGGCGGCGCGCACCCATTGGGTGAAGCCTTCTTCACGCTTGCTCAGGCGGTTGACCATGTCCTGGGCACGTTCCGGCGAGTGGATGGTGGCGGCAATCGCGACCCGGGCCAGGTCGAGGAAGTTGGCGTCCGACATCATCGTCATCTTGGCCTGCAGCAACCCGCGCAGTTGCTCCCGCAGCGGGCGGTCGCTGGCGTAGCTGACGTCCAGTTGCGCAACACTGCTGGCCCACAGTTGATGCAGGATCTCGGCGAACAGCTCTTCCTTGCTCGGGAAGTGGTTGTACACCGTGCGCTTGGAAACCCCCGCCGTGGCGGCAATCTTGTCCATGCTGGTGACCTCGAACCCGTTGTCACGAAACTCGGCAATGGCGGCTGCCACGATGGCTTCGCGTTTACGGTCGGTGAGGCGCAGGGGTACAGTCATGGTGGGAGTTCGGCTCTGAAGGGAAACTTACACTCGGTAGTTTACTTGCTCCCGGTTTTGTTGCAATCTAGAAACTACACTGTGCAGTGTAATTTTTAGAGCAGTCTGCAGGAGTTCCTCGGTAATGGCCACGATCTCAACCCGTCTCGACAGTTCTTCTACAGCGCCCAAGTCTTCCGAACAGCATCAAGGTCACTTCACCAATCAGAAGCCCATCCAGCATGGCGGCTTGGGCAAGACCCTGGGCATCATGTGGAAGATGCTCTTCCAGAAGCCCCGCAGCACGCGCCCGGTGGGTGAGATCCCGGTGCAGCCGCTGACTCGCGAGCAACTGTTTGGCGCCCCGGACCATAGCGTTTTCCGCCTCGGCCATTCCACCGTGCTGCTGAAAATGCGCGGCAAGTTCTGGCTGACCGACCCGGTGTTCGCCGAGCGTGCTTCGCCGTTCAGTTGGGCGGGCCCCAAGCGTTTCCATCAGCCGCCGATCAGCCTTGAGGACCTGCCGCCGATCGAGGCGGTGATTCTTTCCCACAACCACTACGACCATCTGGACCACAAGGCGGTGGTGCAACTGGCGGACAAGACCCGCTATTTCCTCGCGCCGCTGGGTGTGGGCGATACGCTGGTCAAGTGGGGCGTGGATGCCAGCAAGGTGCGGCAGCTGGATTGGTGGCAGGGCACTGAAGTGGACGGGATTCGTTTTGTGTCCACGCCGGCCCAGCACTTTTCCGGGCGCGGCCTGTTCGATGGCAACCAGACGCTGTGGTGTTCGTGGGTGATGATCGACGGCTCACGGCGAATTTTCTTCAGCGGTGATACCGGCTATTTCGAGGGCTTCAAGCGTATCGGCGAGCAGTACGGCCCGTTTGACCTGACCCTGATGGAGACGGGTGCCTACAACGTCGACTGGCCCCACGTGCACATGCAACCGGAAGAAACCCTGCAGGCGCACATCGACTTGAAGGGCCGCTGGCTGCTGCCGATCCATAACGGCACGTTCGACCTGGCGTTTCATGCATGGCACGAACCCTTCGACCGCATCATGGCGCTGGCATGGGAGCGTAACGTGTCGATCACCACACCGGCGATGGGGCAGGCGTTCATGCTCAACCAGCCGGAGCGCGGGCAGGCCTGGTGGCTGGACGTCGAGCATCAGGGCAGTGAAGCGCACGTCAGCGGATAATCACCGTCTGATCGCGCTTTCAGGGCTTTTGAACGAGCCAAAACCAGCCATTTCCGACAGACATCCACCTCGCTGAAGGGATGCAATCACGCCTCGAAACTTTATTCCGGGGCGTGGGAGTGTATGGACGATAAGAGTAGGAAGGTCACGGGGCCGGGCGTGCGCTGCCTGTTCAAGCCTTCAGGGGCGGGGGACAGTTGTACTCCCCAGCCTTGCGCCCCCACTGCCAGCCAGGGTGTTGTGTTTGGCAGTCATGCGGCCGGTACGATCGTCAATTCGGCCACTCGCCAGGGCGGCCTGGAGTTTGGCTCCACGGGCGGTTACGGCCCCAGGCTCGACCTCCCTGGCCCCATGATGCACAGCGTGCGCGATCCCGCGTTATCACTGATTGCCCTCAGCGGTGTCGACCCCGAGGGGCGGGTGATGGTGGAGATTCCACCCGTCGCTGATCCGGGTCATCTGATCAACACACCGCCCCTGGCTGGCAGCCGTATTGGTTTTGCCAGCGAGTACGTTACCGGTGATGTGCGCAAACCCGCCAAACACAGCCCGCACTTTGCCCGGGTACTGGACGTACTGCGTGCAGCCGGTGCGCAATTGGTGCCTGTGACGGCGCGGGTGACCGATGACACACGTCACTTCACCCTGGACCCCGGCAATGAGATTAACGACCGGGTCACGGAAAACCGCCTGGATGGGGTGGTGGCGGATGCGCAAGGTGTTGCTTTCCACAAAGCAGCGACTGCCGATAACCCACGCTTCAGCGTGCCCGCGGGCACCGACGTCGACGGGGTGTCGAGGGTCGTCTGGTTCTATGGTGCGCACTGGTCCAGAGATCGTCTGGCGGCGTTGGTGCGAGGTTGTCAGCAGGTTCTAGGGCGGCTTTAAGGGCCTACACCATGGGGAGAGTGATCGTACGCCGCGGTAAGAGTTGCCCCCGAGTCATCGAGTATTTCGCTTCTTAGACTGAGGCAGGGATATCGAACGGTATTCCCAACATTCAGGCAGGCGGGGAGTATTTATGATTGGACCAGGTTTGGGCGCGGGATGGGCAGCGGGGCTTTTCGATGCAGTGGTGAACCCGCCACAGGCCTACAGGAGTGCCGACGATTTGGCAGCGGCCATGACCCGGCCCAATGGGGCCAGTTCCGATTCGGTGGTGAGGGATTCGCTGAAGCTGATCGCCAACATGGACAAGGGCTTGCAGGGCGGCAATGCGTTCATTGAAATCAATCCTGACGCTCGTGTGAAAGCCCGTGCGCTGGATCTGGAGCGGGCCGAAGGCAAAGTGCGCGGGCCTTTGCATGGCGTTCCGATAGCGCTCAAGGATGTGTTCGAAACCGGCGACAAGATGCAGACCAGCGGTGGCTCCATGGCGCTGGTGGGCAGGCCCGCTTCAAGGAACGCCAAGGTGGTGGACAACCTGCTGAAGGCTGGCGTTGTGATTATTGGAAAAACCAACATGAGCGAATTGTCCAATTTTCGCTCTGAGGCGCCGATTGATGGCTGGAGCTCCAGGGGCGGCTTGACCCTCAACCCGCATCGGCTGGATGGCCAGGCGGCGGGCTCGAGTACGGGCTCTGCGGTAGCCGTTGCACAAGGGATTGTGCCCTTGGCATTGGGGGTCGAAACCAATGGTTCAATCATTACGCCGGCGGCTTACAACGGTGTTATTGGTTTCAAACCGACCGAAGGGTTAGTGAGCACTGAAGGGGTGATGACCAGTTCCCGCCAGGACACGGTGGGCACCTTCACCCGTAACGTGCGTGATGCGGCGCAAGCACTGGATGCGATGACGGATACCAACCGCTACACCCAGGGAATCAAGCCTGACGCCTTGGTGGGCAAGCGCATCGGCTATACGCCGTTGCCTGAGTTATCAGCAGAAGATGCCAACGACCCGGCGAAAATAGCCGACAGGCAGCACTTCGAGGATGCCATTACGTTGCTGCGGGGCAAGGGCGCGACATTGGTACCCGTGGGTCAACTGGGTGAGGGCGTCCCGTACGAAACCCATGAACAATATAACGACGCGTTGTTATCGGACGTTAAACACCAGCTTGAAGCCTACCTGGCCGGACGGGCAGGCTTGCCGGTGAAGTCGCTGGCTGAGCTGATTGAATTCAACGAGCGCAACAGCGGTCCGGGTGTGCCGGATCAACAGATGCTCACCATGATCAACGGGATGGATATCAGTGATCAGGCGCGCAATGAGTTATGGGCTGCCATCGGCCCGATTTTCAAAAGCACCATCGATAAGCCACTGGCCGAGCATAAGCTTGACGCAATAGTGTCCAATTTTCACTCGTACAGTTACTACTACTCGGCAGTGGCCGGTTATCCCGGTATCTCCATGCCATCGGGAATGGATGATGAAGGGATGCCAACGGCCGTTCACTTTTATGGCGCAAATTTGAGCGAAGCCACGTTGCTGTCGGTCGCCTACGGGTATGAGCAGGCCTCCCATGCAATCAGGAAGCCTGCGTTTACACCCGGCCTGCGCTAGTCCGGATTACTTCAACCCATAACGAGCGGCGGGTTCACGGTGCGACAGGTTCGGGCCCAGGGCCAGCCGTGCGCTTTCGTAGGTGTCCCAATCGGCGCTGTCCGGCAGGGACGGAATCGTCACGGCTTCGCCCTGGGCAAGGCCTGCCAGGGCGGCGTCCACCAGGTTTTCGGTGGTCATCACCATGGCTTCCGGCAGGTTGTTCACAGGCAGGCCGGCGATGTCCCAGAACTCCGTGGCGGTAGCGCCTGGCAGCACCACTTGGACCACCACGCCCTTGTCACTCAGCTCATGCTGCAGCGATTCGCTGAACGCCTGCACGAACGCTTTGGTACCGCCATACACGCCATTCAGCACTTTGGGAGCGAGAGCGACAATCGAGCCGATGTTGATAATCGTGCCACGCCCCTGGGCGACAAAGTTGGTTGCCGCAGCTTTGGCCAGGCGGGTCAGCGCCAGTACGTTCAGCAGAATCATCGCGTCCATTTTGTCGGCATCCGACTCCAGCAGCGAAGCCGTGGCGCCCACACCGGCGTTATTCACCAGCAGGCTGATACGGCTGTCTTCGTGCGCGATCCGGGCGATTCGCGCCAAGTCGGCTGGCAGATTGAGATCGGCCGCTATCACCTGCACGTCACGCTGGGTATTGGCTTTCAAGCGTGTTGCCAACTGCTCCAGACGTTGCTGGTTGCGGGCCACCAGAATCAGATCGTAGCCGGCACGGGCCAGGCGGTCGGCATACACCGCACCAATTCCTGACGAAGCACCGGTAATCAGGGCATAACCTTTGTGTTGCGACATGGCAGTTGCTCCAAATGGGCCGGGGAGGGGATCGGCCTTGTTGGAACCAAGATTATGGGTGTAATGTGGTGGCTGCAATGTCATATATCCCTCCTTTAGAGACATGAGGTTTGGCCATGGTGTCCGTCGGTATCCTGCTTTTTCCCGGTTTCCAGGTGCTCAGCCTGTCCACCAGCAGCGTGTTCGAGTTTGCCAACTTCGTGGTGGGGCGACCGTTCTACCGCGTGGACTTGTTGTCGGAGCATGGCGGGCCGATAAAAAGCTCCATGGGCTTTGCCATTGATAGCCTGGCGTTCGGGCAGCAGGTCTACGACACGATCCTGGTGCTGGGGGACAACGAACTACTTGAGCCCACTCCTGGCATGGTGGAGTACCTGCAAGCGTCATTGACGGCGTCGCGCCGGGTTACGTCGGCCTGCACCGGGTCGTTCCACCTGGCGGCGGCCGGCCTGTTGGAAGGGCGCAAGGCAACCACCCACTGGTACCACGCCATGACGTTTCGCCAGCGCTACCCCAACGTGAAGCTGGAGGAAGACCGGATCTTCACCGTCGATGGCCCGCTCTGGACCTCTGCCGGGATGACCGCCTGCATCGACCTGGCCCTGGCCCTGGTCGAGCACGATTTGGGCGTGGAAGTGGCTCGCGACGTGGCGAAAAAACTGGTGGTTTACCATCGCCGTGCCGGTGGCCAGTCGCAGTTCTCGGCGTTGCTGGAACTGGACCCAAAGTCCGACCGCGTACAAACCGCCCTGGCGTGGGCCAAAGGGCACTTGCACGAGGACCTCTCGGTAGAACAACTGGCGCAAGCGGCACACCTCAGCCCGCGTCAGTTCAGCCGACTGTTCCGCGCCGAAACCGGGCAATCCCCGGCCAAGGCGGTAGAACACCTGCGCATTGAAGCGGCGAGGTTGATGCTCGAATCCGGCAGCCACTCCATCGACGTCGTCGCCCGGGAGACGGGCTTCGGTGACCCGGAGCGCATGCGTCGAGCCTTCCTGCGAGCGTTTGGCCAACCGCCACAAATGATCCGTCGGGCGCTGCAGTTGCAGGCGTGAGTTGATGGCCTTGCGCGCTATGCACCATTGGGCTGAGGTGTTGTTGGGTCAATGGACGCCGCTGTTGAATCCAGAAACCTTGAGATGATCCCTTTGGCGGCCGGTTGTGCCGGAGTGCTGGCGCGGCCCCGCACATTCATCCCCCAACCCGGCGCAAAGCCCGGGAAAAACACCAACCCTTCAGCCTCCAGGCGAAACGCCACACTCAGGCGGACTTCATCGTCCACATCGCCATGGCTTTCAAAACGTTGAAGGGCGTCCACTTCCACATCCGCTTCCCGGGCCAGGTCTTCCCGGCTCCAGCCCAGCATCAGGCGGGCCTGGACGCTGTGCCGTGGGGTGAATTGATGAAGGACGATCTGCTGTTCTACGGTGCTGCTCATTGCCAGAGAGGACATGGACTTTCTCCAGGTTCGACGGGGGGAGGGCAAACTATACTGTGTTTTTGTACAGTTGTTTTGACCGCTCATCAACTGGATTTTCCGATAGCGCTGCCGCCGCTCTATTTCGCCCCTTCCAGGTAGGTGCTCGGTGACTGCCCAAGCACCCGGCGGAACATGCTGGAAAATTCCGCCGGGTTTTCATAGCCCAGGTCCAGGGCGATCCGGGTGACGCTTGCACCGCTGGCCAACCGCGCCAAGGCCTGCACAACACAGGCTCGCTGGCGCCACTGCACGAAGCTCAGGCCGGTTTGTTGGCGGAAATGCCGGCTGAAGGTGCGCAGGCTCAGGTGCGATTGTTGCGCCCATTGAACCGGTGACTGGTGCACGTCCGGCCGCTGCAGAAACGTCAGGCACAGAGCAAGCAGGCGAGGGTCCTCCGGCAGCGGGATATGCAGGGGCAAGTGCGTGGCGCGTGCCAGTTCATGCAACAGCAGGCTGACCAGCGCACCGTCGCGCCCGGCCTCGTCGTATTCCAGCGGCAGCTCCACCGCCTCCATCAGCAGCTGGCGCATCAGGGGGGAAACGTTGATGACGTGGCAGTCGGTGCCCAAGTCGGTGACGGCGTGCGGTTCGATATACAGGCTGCGCGTCGACACGCCGAGCATCAGCACTTCATGGGGCACTTGGGCGGGAATCCACACCGCGCGCTGGGGCGGCACAACCCAGTTGCCTTGCTGGGTGCTGACTTGCATCACCCCGGTGGCGCCATACAGCAACTGGCCGCGCCGATGGCTGTGGCGCTTGAGCAGATAGCCGTGGGGATAGTCGGTGCCGATTGCCACGACCGTTCGCGGGGTCAGGTCGAGCTGAGCAATGGAAACGTTGCGCATGGAGCTGATCCCGGAAGTGGCAATATCTCGCACATTATTGGCCGACATGCGCAAGCGGGCCAAGCCTTGAATCTCTATCGTCGACAGCTCTCCCTGATACTGAAGGCGATTCTCGATGTTCTATCTATTACTGGCACTGTTCGGCTGCATGACCGGCGTGACCGCTGTGCTGTTCGGCTTCGGTGGCGGGTTCGTGGTGGTGCCGTTGCTGTACGGCATGCTCAAGCTCAGCCGCGACGCGGGCGTGAGTGAATCAGCGATGCATATCGCGGTCGCCACCTCCACCTGCGTGATGATCGTCAACGCGCTGCTTGCTACCGGAAAACACCAGCGCAAAGGTAATCTGATTCGCCACTACCTGTGGCCGTTGGGCGGGTACATCGGGGTCGGCGCCGTGCTGGGCGCAGGGGCCGCAATGTTCGCCAGCGGTGATTTCATGCGGTACGCCTTTATCGCCTACCTGGCCGTCACCATTGTCGATTGCCTGTTGCGCAGGGGCTTTCTCAGCCAGGACGACAGGCTCCAGCCACGACGCCTGAGCGGAGCGGAAGTGACGGGCGGCGGCATCGCCATTGGCCTGATCGCGACCTTCCTGGGGGTGGGCGGCAGCGTGATGACCGTGCCGCTGTTGCGCCGTTGTGGCTTGAGCATGTCCCAGTCCACGTCCATGGCTAATCCGCTGAGCGTGCCGGTGGCGCTGGCCGGTACATTTACCTACATGCTCATGGCGGGATTCGCCAAGGTGCAATTGGGCGCGTGGTTTGTCGGCTATGTCGATTTGCTGGCGTTTGCCATCCTCACCCTGGGTTCGCTGCTGGGCATTCGCCTGGCCACACCGTGGATCGGCCGCATCCCGGATGCACTGCATGCGCGGGTGTATATCGGGTTGTTGGGCGTGGTGATGGTGAGCATGCTGCTTTAGCTTTCCAACCCCGGCGCCTCGCGAATAATCAGGTGATCGAGGTTCTCGATATTGGCACTGAACACCCCGAACGTCTGCTCGGGGTTTTTCTTGCTTGGCACCTGTTTCAGCTCCGGTGTCACCCCGTAGAAGAAGCAATACAGCGCTCGATCACTGTCCACCGCGGCCTTGATCTGCTCCAGGAACGCCTTGCGCTTGCGGTAGTTCTCGATCAGTTTTTTGCTCAGGTAAACGTTGATGGAATAGGGCTTTTTGTCGAGCCAGGCTTTCTTTTCGAAGTCGATGCGAAAGCTGCTGGTGTAGTCCTTGATCTCCTTGATCCTGCCCCAGTAGATCAGGCCTTTATTGTCTTGCAGGTATTCGATCTTCTTGAAAAACGTCCAGTAGGTCGCGGTGTGATCGCCGATCTTCAAGGGCATGCTTTTCAGCTTTTCCTTATCGCCGATATTGGACACGTAGCATTCCACCGGGTGGGCAAAGACGCTGGTCTTGTCCGGGGTGGTGTCGCTTGAGCTGTGAGACAAGGCGTTGCGGGTTGCCGGCGTTTTCGGTGGTTCTTGTGGGGTGCCAGCCTCAGCACCGATGACCGGCGTTTTGCGTTCGTACTGGCGCCGCGTCAGGACAAATTCCGACGGGAAATTTTCTTCCGGCCCGTCTTCAGCTTCGCCTTTTCCGGCATGGCGACTGGCGTACCGGCAACCTTCAATATGCCGGGTGCTGGGGATGTTCTTGAAGTGGGGCGTACGCAGGTAATTGACGTTTTTTGCATTGAACGTGCCCAACACATTGCCCGCCGCAAACGCCGCCCGGCATTCGTCGTTGGGGCACAGGAAACTGTCCTTGTCGGAATCGAAGGCGGCGGTTTCGTCGAAATTCAGGTCGCGCACGTCATAGATCGACAGCTTGTCGTCGAGACTCAGGCTGTAGGCCGTGTCGAATTTCATGGGGCTCGGGTCCGTGAGAGGTTTCGCTATTAATAGCGGGATATCGAGTAAATATCAGTAGAAATTACGCACGGACCACCACACGCCGGCCACTCAGGAAACACAAGGTGCCACCCACCGCCGTCAGCCCGCTGAGTACATAGAACATAGAGGCGGGGGATGCGTTGATCAGCAGGTAGCCGCAGATCACCGGGCTCAGCGCCCCGCCAAATGCCGCCAGGTTTTGTGCGCCGTAATAACTGCCGCGCAGGGCGTCCGGGGCGATGGTGTCGATAAACAGGAACTCGGACGGGTAGATGATCATCTCCCCGAGGGTGAACACAAACATCGCGACACACCACGACACCAGGCCGTCCGCCATGCTGAAGCCGATCAACCCGGCAATAAACAGCGAGGTGCCAAGCACGATCCAGTAGCGCAGTTGTTCACGCTTGAGGAAGCGGCCGATCTGGTATTGCATCAGGATCACCGTGATGGCGTTGCACGCCAGCACCGCAGAGAGAATTTTCAGCGCGTTCTCCGGCTTGTAGGCCACCAGCAGAAACTGCGACAGATAGAGGGTGTAGCGCCCGTGGACAATGGTGCTCAACAGGCTGCCGCTGGTAAACAGGATCAAGGTGCGATCGCTGCGCAGGGTCCTCAGGGTGCTGAGAAAACTTAAGGGTTTGTTGCTGTCGTCGCGCTGGGTCGGTGGGATGCCGATCATCAGGAACAGGCTGCCAAAGGCAATCGCGCTGGCGATCAGGAACGGTGCCAGGGGCATCTGCCCGGCAATCACCACGCCGAGCATCGGGCCGGTGGCGTAGCCGACATTGGTCAGGGTGTAGCGCAGGGAAAACACCTTGGCCCGCTGGCCCACCGGCAGGTTCTCGCTGATGATCGCCTTGGAGCCGATCAGGAACAGCGCCGAAGCGGCTTCGGTGATCACCAGGGTCAGGGTGGTCAGGTACAGGTTGCTGGCAAAGGTCAGCAACAAAAAACCGATGGAGCTGGAAAGCATCGCCAGGATCAGCAGCTTGCGCTTTTCCAGGCGGTCGATGATGTAGCCACCGTAGAGGCCCAGCAGGGTGGCGATGAACACGGCGATGCCCATCAGCAAGCCGATGTCTTGCTGGTTGAGGCCCAGGCGGGTGCTCAGCAACAGGGCGAGCAATGGGCTGGTCATGGCGCGGCTGACGACGATGGTCACCGAGCAGATCATCAGGCGGCGGATTACCAGGGAGTACGTGGCCACGGTGGGGCGGATGTCCTTATTCTTTTTTCAAGGCGATGAAGATCCAGTGTGGGAGCGGGCTTGCTCGCGAATGCGGTGTGTCAGTGCCAACTGTACTGGCTGATCCACCGCATTCGCGAGCAAGCCCGCTCCCACATTTAGATCGAGTTACTGGCCAGCATTGATGCTGATTTTTTCCACCGCACCTTGCTCCAGATCCCACTTCTGCAGAATCTTGCCGTAGGTCCCATCATCAATCATGCCCTGCAACGCCTCACTGATGGCCGTGACCAACTCGGTATTGCTCTTCTCAATCCCAAGCCCGGTGAACTGCTTGGAAATCGCCAGGCCCACCGGCTTGTATTTACCTTTGTCCAGCGACATCAGGTAAGGAATGGTTTCACTGCCTTGCATCGCCGCATCCAGACGGTTCTGCTGCAACTGTGCCCGCGCATCCGCCGAACCCTCAGTGCCAATCACTACGATGGCTGGCTTACCGGCCTTCTCGCAGTTTTCCTTGCTCCATGCGGCAATTTCCGACGGCCAGGTCGTACGTCGGCTGGTGCCGACTTTTTTACCGCACAGGTCAGTCAATTCCTTGAGGTCTTCACGCTTGGCCAGGGTGTACAACTGCGGGCCGCTGGTGAAGTAGTCGATAAAGGTCACCGCCTTCTGACGCTCGGCAGTGTCGGTCATGCCCGACAGCACAATGTCCACGCGCTTGGTGGTCAGGCCGCTGAGCATTTGTTCGAAGCCGGTTTCCTGCCACTTGATCTTCACCCCCAAACGCTCGGCCAGGGCGTTGCCCAGGTCAAAGTCCAGGCCGGTGAGCTTGTTGGTGGCGGTGTCCTTGAAATCCATCGGCGGGTAGTTCGGCACGATGGCCGCGCTGATCTCACCCTTGTCCTTGATCGCTGCCGGCAATGCCGCCAAAACCGAACTGGAGGCCATCAGGCCTACGAGCAAACTTGGAAGAAACAGATTTTTCATGGGGGCGTTCTCGTTAGTTTTTTAGTTAAGTGCGAACGGCAGAAATAAAGCTTTGGGTACGCGGGTTTTGTGGGCTTATTAGAATTTCTTCCGGGCTGCCGGCTTCCACAATCTGGCCGGCATCCATAAACACCATGCGGTTGGACACTTCGCGGGCGAAGCCCAACTCATGGGTGACCACAATCATGGTCATGCCGGTGGTGGCCAAATCGCGCATCACCGACAGCACTTCTCCTACCAGCTCCGGGTCGAGGGCTGACGTGGGTTCGTCAAACAACATCAGCTTGGGGCGCATCGCCAACGCACGGGCAATTGCCACACGTTGTTGCTGGCCGCCGGACAACTCCACCGGGTAGGCATTGCGTTTGTCCGCCAGGCCGACGCGGGCCAGCAACTCCAGCGCGTCCTCGGTGGCTTCTTTGGGCGAGCGCTTGAGCACCTGGCACGGGCCTTCGATGATGTTCTGCAACACGGTCATGTGCGGGAACAGATTGAAGCGCTGAAACACCATGCCGGTGGCCAACCGCTGACGGGCGATCTGTGATTCATTCAATTCGTGCAGCTTGTTGCCGACGACCCGGTAACCCACCAGTTCGCCGTCGACCCACAGGCCGCCCTTGTCGATTTTTTCCAGCTGATTGACGCAGCGCAGCAGGGTACTTTTGCCGGAACCGGACGGGCCGATGATGCACAGCACTTCGCCTTGTTCGACTTCCAGGTTGATGTCCTGCAACGCGTGATACTGGTCGTAATACTTGTTCAGGTTCACGGCCTTGACGATGCTTCTCATGGGGCAAATCTCCTCAGTCAGGGCTTACGAACGCTTGCCGGCGCCGCGGGCAAAACGACGCTCGAGGCGGCTCTGACCGAATGAAAGAACAGTCACCACCGCCAGGTACCAGATGCCTGCAACAATCAGCAGCTCCATGACCCGGGCGTTGGCGTAGTAGATGTTTTGCGCGTTGTGCAGCAGCTCCGAGTACTGGATCACACTCGCCAGGCTGGTCATTTTCACCATGCTGATGAACTCGTTGCCTACAGGCGGAATGATCACCCGCATCGCCTGGGGCAGAATCACCCTACGCAGCGCCTGAAGGCTCGGCATGCCGATCGACTTGGCGGCTTCGTACTGGCCGGTGTCCACCGACAACAGGCCGGCGCGCACCACTTCAGCGGTGTAGGCACCCTGGTTGATGCTCAGGCCGAGGAGGGCGGCCACGAACGGCGTCATCAGGTCCACGGTGTCGATGCTGAACAGGCCGGGAATCGCGATCACCGGGAAAATCAGCGCCAGGTTGAACCACAACAGCAGTTGCAGAATCAGCGGCGTACCCCGGAACAGCCAGGTGTAGGTGATGGCCACGTAGCGCAGGATCGGGTTGGCCGACATGCGCATGATCGCCGTGATCACCCCGATCACCACCCCCAGCGCCATCGCCAGGATCGACATGATGATGGTGTTCACCAGGCCCCAGATGATCGCCTCGGACGTGAGGAACTGACCGATGTAGGACCATTCGATCTGGCCGTTGGCGAATGCACGCAGCAAGGCAGCCAGTGCGATCACGATCAACGTGGCAAAAAACATCCGCCCGTAATAGCGACGCGGCACGTGCTCGTACTGGGTGATATCGAACTGGCTCTCGGTCTGCTGGCGCTCGGCTTGCAAGCGCTCTGCCGGGGTTTGTTTCATGGTGACTCTCCAAAACAACTGAATACACTGATCGTTCCCACGCTCTGCGTGGGAATGCAGCAAGGGATGCTCTGCGTCCCCAAAGCGTGACGCGGATCGTCACAAGAGGCATTCCCACGCAGAGCGTGGGAACGATCTTTAAATTCGAAAGCCGGTGTAGTTTTCTGCCCACTTCTGTTGCGCAGCCAGAGCCACCTTCAACCGCCCAATCTGCTCCCGCACCCGATCCGGCGCCGTACCGCCCCAACCACTGCGCGCCGCAATCGCCGCTTCCAGGGTCAGGCACTCACGCACTTGCGGCGTCAGCCGCGTATCCACCTCCGCCAACAACGCCGGCGAGGCTTCCCACAATTCAATTTCATGCTTCTCACAGGCCTGCACCAAGGCACCGGTAATCTCATGGGCCTCCTTGAACGGCACACCACGAGTGGCCAGCCAATCCGCCACCTCAGTTGCCAATGTGAAACCCATCGGCGCCTGACGCCGCAGCTCTTCCACCTGCACCTTCATCGTCGCGACCATCCCGGCCATCGCCGGCAGCACCAGCAGCAACGTATCCACGCTGTCCAACACACTGTGCTTGTCTTCACTCAAATCGCGGTTGTACGACAGCGGCAAGGATTTGAGCGTGGACATCAACCCGGTCAGGTTGCCAATCAAGCGCCCCGCTTTACCCCGTGCCAATTCGGCAATGTCCGGGTTCTTCTTCTGCGGCATGATCGAGCTACCGGTGGCGTAGGCATCGTCCAACTGCACCCAGCGAAACTGCCGCGACGACCACAGGCAAAACTCCTCCGAAAGCCGCGAAATATTCACCCCGAGCATGCCTGCCACAAACAGAAACTCCGCCACGTGGTCGCGACTGGCTACAGCATCAATCGAGTTTTCGCACGGCCCGGTGTAACCCATCTCCTTGGCCGAATACTCCGGCTGGCGCGCAATTGCCGAGCCCGCCATCGCCGCAGCACCCAACGGCGACAACGCCGTACGCGCATCCCAATCCACCAGGCGCTGCACATCCCGCAGCATCGATTGCGCATGGGCCAGCAAGTGATGGGCGAACACAATCGGCTGCGCCTGCTGCAAGTGGGTGAAGCCCGGGCAGATACTCTCGATATGCTGCTCGGCCTGGTCCACCAGCGCCTGCTGCAACCCCAACACCTCGGTGGTGATGGTGCGCGCGTGGTCCCGCAGGAACAGGCGCAAATCGTTGGCCGTCTGGTCATTGCGCGAACGCCCCGCGCGCAACTTGCCGCCCAGGGCGCCCAAACGCTCGGTCAACACCCGCTCGATGAAGGTGTGCACATCCTCGTCATCCAGCGTCGGGTGCAGTCGGCCAGCGGCAAAGTCCTCACCAATCCGGTCCAGCGCTTCCAGGGTGCGCAAGGTTTCCGACTCATCCAGCAACCCGGCGCGCTGCAACTCACGGGCATGGGCCCGGGAGCCGGCCAGGTCGTAGGGCGTCAGGCGAAAATAGCGCTCGGGGCAACGGGACAGCGCCGCCAAAGCAGCAGACGGGCCGGACTTGAAACGAGCACCCCATAGGCGATCGGTGGGCTGAGACATGGTGTTCCTCACGCTTGTTTTTAGAAGTGACAAGCCCGATGGACGTGGCTTGGCCTTATGGATTCGGAGGGCAGTAGCAAAACGAAAAGTCCTGATCGTAGTGTCAGGTTTTTATGGGCGTTAAATCAGCCGGTAAAAGCTGTTCAACCCGCTATATTCAAGGTTGCCAAGGGCGGTTAAGTATGTTCATTATTGCCGCCCGGCGATGTTCATGGAGTAGGTCAAAGCCTGTTGAATATGGCACTTGAGGTCAACACGTATTATGGAAACCCCACTTTCCAATTCTGGAAACATACCGCCAAAACCCGGCACAAGACCGCCCCTGCAACTCAGCGGCCTGGACTTCAAATTGCTGCGGGTGTTCAAGGCTGTGGTCGAAGCGGGCGGCTTCAGCGCGGCGCAGAACGAGCTGAATGTGGGCTTGGCGGCGATCAGCAAGCAGATTTCCGACCTGGAAATCCGCATCGGCATGCGCCTGTGTACGCGAGGGCGGGAAGGATTTGGCCTGACCGAAGAAGGCAAATTAGTCTATCAAGCGTCCATTGAATTATTTGCCTCGGTAGACAGTTTCAGGGACAAGCTTAGTTCGGCACAGAACGAACTGATCGGCGACCTTAGTGTGGGCGTTATTGATAACACCGTCTCCGACGTTAATTCACCGTTGATTAACGCGCTGGGAAGATTACATACAGAGTCGCCAAAAATAAGATTACGCCTACATGCCTCGCAACTGGACGAAGTTGAACGGGGCGTGGTGGAAGGGCGGCTGATTGTCGGCATCGTCCCGGTGTACCAGCGGCGGGAAGAATTCGATTATTTCCCGCTGTACGAAGAAAAGTCCCACGCGTACTGCGCCGTCGGACATCCGCTGTTTGAAACGAGTGACATCAACGCAGATGTGTTGCGCCAGCATGAAGTGGTCAACCATCGTTACGCGATCCACAGCGACAAGGCCAACTTCGTCAGCTACGACAGCCAGTCCGCCTCGGCCTCACAGGTAGAAGCCGTCGCCATCCTCATCCTCACCGGCCGCTTCCTGGGCTTCCTCCCCGAACACTACGCCGCGCCGCTGGTGAAGGAAGGGCGCCTGCGCGTGTTATGCCCGGAGCAGATCCACCTGAGCACAGCGTTCAACCTCATCCTGCGCCACAACGCCCCACGAAGCCCGCTGGTCAAAGCCTTCGCAACGGCATTGGACGTGGATCTGAAAGCGCCAATCTAATCCGCTCATCCAACCCTGAGGACATACAGAGACCCCCTGTGGGAGCTGTCGAGCCCCAGCGAGTCTGTGATGGGATCAACTCGGTCTACCCGCAGACCCTATCCACCCGCATCACCGCCGCAACTTGCCCAACTTCTTCTTCGCATGAAAATGCGCCTCCTGCGCCGCCACCAACAGCTACCTGTTCGGCTACGCTTGTCGGGTAGCTGCTATAGAGCTATGCAATAGAGCATCTGCAAACTATCATTCTTACCTGTCTTCCCATGCCTAGAGAGGTGTTCCTTATGTCTACTGGAACGATCTTCACCAATAACCGTACACAAAATATCCGCATCCCTGCTGATATGCGTTTTCCCGCTGGGGTGAAAACTGTAGAGGTGCGTGCCGTGGGGCGCGAACTGATTATTTCGCCGGTTGAAAACACTTGGGACAGCTTTTTCCTTGCAAGCGAATCGGTATCTGATGATTTTATGGAGGAGCGCGCCGACCAAACCCAGCAAGAGCGAGAGTCCTTTGATGATTAAGTACATGCTTGATACGAACATCGTGATCTACATCATCAAGCGTCGGCCTATGGAAATACTGGAAAAATTCAATGCGAATGTAGGTCGTATGGTGATCTCTTCGATCACCCTTGCGGAACTGATGCACGGGGCCGAAAAAAGCCAGTTTGTTGAGAGAAATACTCGGGCGGTGGAGGACTTCATCTCCCGGCTTGACGTCATTCACTACGATGACAAGGCCGCTTTTCACTACGGCTCGATCCGCTCCGATCTCGAAAAGAAGGGCACTCCAATCGGCGTAAATGACCTGCACATCGCGGGCCACGCCAGAAGCTCAGGATTGGTCTTGGTGACTAACAACGAAGGTGAGTTCAAGCGAGTGAATGGCTTGATCGTGGAAAACTGGATCGCCGCCTAAGGCAGTCAATCCAGCGCACACAGATAGGTCGTCCAGGCGATTCAGCGTTGCTTGATTCGTTTCTTCTTCGCATGAAAATGCCGAAAATGCGCATCCTGCGCCGCCGCCAACAACTCCCGATCCCCGCGCGTATCACCCCAGGCCCTGAGCCGATACTCCCCCAGATCCCCATAAACCGCCTCAAGCCGAAGCACCTTATTCTCACACCGGCAATTATTCCCGGTGAGCTTGCCCGTCAATACTCCGTCAACCACCTCAAGCTCAGTGCCTATCAACTTGATCCCAAGCCGATCCGCAAACGGCTGCAATACCAACGCTGGCGATGCCGAACACAGCGTCACCACGGCCCCGGACTTCACCTCATCGGCCACCGATTGCAGCCCGGTTGGGCGCATCAGCTTGTTCCAATACGCCTGGCAATACGCTTCCGCTTTCTGCTGAACCCACGCCTTGTCCACGCCGGTCATAAAGGTGCGGATCAACTGCGCCTTGAGCTCATCACGGCTAATCACGCGCAACAGAAACTGCGCGCCAGGCACCGCCAGCTTCACCATCCTGCGCACGAACTCGCCTTTACCAAAGGCGAACTTCAGGA
Source organism: Pseudomonas sp. F9001 (assembly GCF_013385435.1). Taxonomy (NCBI): domain Bacteria; kingdom Pseudomonadati; phylum Pseudomonadota; class Gammaproteobacteria; order Pseudomonadales; family Pseudomonadaceae; genus Pseudomonas; species Pseudomonas sp. F9001. The sequence continues at coordinate 6,416 of NZ_JACAPX010000003.1, read as the reverse complement.
ACGGCACGAAGCTGTCGTGGTGGGTCAGGGTGCCGTCGAAGTCAAAGACGGAGAGTACTTTGGCATCCAAGGGGCCGGATTCGAGCATGTCTGGGTTCACGGGTGGTCCTTGATCATGTGGAGCGGTTTCTCATAACGTTGTGACTGGCACCCAATGGCTGGGTTCAGGTAAAAAACGGTTATGCATTTAAGATTGGCTAGGGGCAACGCTCTTATTCTTCTTCTGGCAATGATCGAGAGAGTTTACCCGGTCAGGCCTGGGAATGAACGTAGTAAGGCATCCGGCAATGTTACAGAGCGGATTAAGAATGCGCGGTTGATGATCCATCCGCGTATCAGCGCGGATGGATCATCCTTGAGATTTCAGCCTGCGGAGTGGCCCGAAGAATGGAAGTACTCAGCCACCTTCTGCAACCAGGTTCTGCTCACCGGCGCCCGGCGACGAGTCCTGTTGAGCAACAGATAGGGCATATCCCGCAGCCGGATCCAGCCTTCGTCTTGCCAATGCAGAAGACTCAACGACATTTCAGGCCAATCCAGCAAGCTCAACATCGGACGGTCTGCGGACATTGATTGATGTTCATCGCGCAAAGTCGGAACCACTTGATGAGTCAGCCATTCCCGCAGCAGGCGATGCCCGGGCGTGTAGTGGTACACCAGCAATGCATACACGCCGGACTCACTGAGCATCAGCATATTTTCAGGCTGGCCGTGATATCGAATTTCCAGGGTTTGGCGCTGATCCTCATCGAGCTTGCTTACTTTGCGCTCATCCAGATGCAGCCCCATCAGACGACCGAGGTCGCGAGCACAGAACCATGGCTGGTTCTCAAGGAGTAGAGCGTGCAGGTGCAGGTTATGGCGGGTGAAGACAGTAGGCAGGAATGGTTCATGCATGAAACATCTCCGAGCCGGAGCGTGTTTGAGAGATGGTGCAGGTACAGCTAACGTTCTTCGCAGGGACCGCAAAGTATCCAGGCATTTCCGTTACCTCTGGTTGCTTTCTTAGGGCATGCGTTATGGGTGTCGGGAGCTAAGAAACCCACCAGAGACGGGCCGGACATATTCCCCTTTCGGGTCTTGTATTCGCCCACTCCCGACATAACGGGGATTTTTCCACAGGCGTAGAGAAACCGCTGGCGAAAAAAAGCCGCATGGCTGTCGGGTGCGGAGGACCGCTCTGGTTTTTAGAGTTTCTTAGGCTCGGAGCCGAGGTTAGGGAGATTCGGGATGCTGGTCAACCAGCGACTTTTCCTATTCTCGGAAACAAAACGAAATCTGGACAACGGCGCCGAGTAAATTATGCTGTTTTTATATCCAGTGTTTGGTCGCTGATAATCTTCCTTGTTCCCCAAGCCATGTCGGTAAGACTCGTCTCATGGATTTCAGGAAATTTCATTTACTTTGAAATTTACAGGGATAGAATGGTGATCATTCGTCACAGCTTTGACCCAGAGGAATTTCGGGCTCATGAATCTTTTTGAAACAGCATCTTTTGAATCCTTGGGCGAAACGACCTCTGGCTCCCATGAATCTGATACTCATCCTGTGACTGACTTGGCACTGCTGCACAAGCTGCTGGAGATCTACGATCAAGGGCAGCTTGCCGAAATTCTTAACGACGTCAGCCCCACGCATTGGTGCCGTGAAACGATAAATCGCTGGGTAAAAGGTAAGGCCTCGCCAAAGCTCTCCCATATTGAGTTCACTCGTCTGGAGGAGCTGTTACCCAAGCGCTTGAACCACAAACCTTCCTTTACCTTTATCGATCTTTTCGCGGGTATCGGCGGTATCAGAAAAGGGTTCGAAGCTATCGGTGGCGAATGTCTGTTCACGTCCGAATGGAACAAGTACGCAGTCAAAACCTACAAGGCCAACCACTTCTGTGATCCGGTTCGTCATCGCTTCAATCTTGATATCCGTTCGGTCACGCTTTCTGACAAGCCTGAAATCAGTGATGAGGAAGCTTACAAGAATATTAATCGCGAAATCCCTGATCACGATGTCCTATTGGCAGGTTTTCCATGCCAACCGTTCTCGCTTGCAGGTGTTTCCAAGAAAAACTCCTTGGGGCGCAAACACGGTTTTGAATGTGAGACTCAAGGGACTCTGTTTTTCGATGTGGCGCGGATCATTGCCGCCAAGCGACCGGCCGCGTTTCTGCTTGAAAACGTAAAAAACCTGAAGAGCCATGACAAGGGTAATACCTTCCGAATCATTTGCGAAGCGCTGGATGAACTGGGCTACGAGGTTGCAGATGTAAATGCGCCGAAGGGTTCAGACCCGAAGGTCATCGATGCCAAGCACTTTGTGCCGCAACATCGTGAGCGGATCGTTCTGGTAGGTTTCCGTCGTGATCTCAATGTTCACCAAGGATTCACATTGCGTGACATCAGCAAGCACATACCGAAGCAGCGACCTAGCTTCGGTGATCTGCTTGATAAAGAAGTAGACGAAAAATACATTCTTACGCCGAAACTTTGGAATTACCTCTATCGATATGCCGAGAAACACCGTGAAAAGGGCAATGGTTTTGGTTTTGGTCTGACGCGTCCTAACGATGTAGCCCGTACGCTTTCCGCCAGATATCACAAGGACGGTTCGGAAATCTTGGTTGATCGCGGATTTGTGGATAGCCTGGATTTCAACAGTGAGCTAAATCAACTCAATCGTCCGCGTCGATTGACTCCACATGAGTGCTCGCGACTCATGGGATTCGACAAGCCGGGAGAAAGCAAATTTGTGATTCCTGTGTCCGATACTCAGGCTTATCGTCAGTTTGGTAACTCGGTGGCCGTCCCCGTTTTTGAGGCCGTGGCTCGGCTGATGAAAGATCGCATTCTGGCTGCAAAGGAAAAAGCTGCTGACGAGGAGCGTCCACAACTGGAATTTTCTCTTCCTGAATGATGAGTCGCGTCACTTTCGCTCTCTCGACGAGTTGATGAATAAAGACCTGAGCAATGTGGCAGGTCTTTTTTTATCCCCCTCCACTGAGGCTTTTCTCAGAAAGGCAATTCTGCGAATCTGTCGGAAATATTTTCATTCGACAATTTTTCAGTGGCCTACCCCATGACAAACCTCTCCCAATGGATTGAAGACAAGAATCAAGATGAATGGTGGATATTCATCAAGCGGCTTTCAGCAAACGACACAGGACTTACAGGGGGGAACGGAGTCGGTATTTATGTGCCCAAAGCTGTTGTGGCTACCGCATTACCGTCCATTTCGAGCACCTGTTGTCTGAATCCTGACTGCAGTCTCACGGCACAGATCACCTCACATAGTCTTCCGGAGCAGACGCTAAGAGGTATTTACTACAACAACCGCCATTTCGATGGGGTGGGTAAACGAAACGAACATCGATTGACGAGATGGAATACAGACTTCAGAAATAGTCCCGTGCAAGATCCCGAGAATACGGGAGCATTAGCAATCTTTGCATTTCACGTGCCCCATCTGGGTCAGGATTCCGAGTTTCTGGATATTTGGATATGCAAGGGTTTGGAGGAGGAAGAATTTGTTGAAAATAAGATTGGCGAAGTAATTCCTGGTAGCTCGCTTTTTGACAGAGGGGACAGACTGTTCGCTGGTTTCGCTGTTAGGTCAGATAAAGAACCTAGCCATGTTGTAATTCCCCCACTCTGGGAGGATAGATTTCCAAGTGGCGAGGAGATTATTGCCTATCTTTCCTCAGTATTTTGTTTTAATAAGACGACGCCGGATGAACTAATCCTCGAGCGGCGTGATCACGAATACAAGTTGTTCCGTCAAATTGAGGAGCTTCATACTCTGCATCGGGTTCAGAAGGGATTCAGTTCCGTTGACGATTTCATGCAGGTAGCAAACTCGGTCAGTAATCGACGTAAGTCGAGGTCTGGAAGATCGCTGGAGATACATCTTGAGCATGTTTTTAGAGAGTTCGGGATTCAAGCCTTTAGCACGCAGTGTAGAACTGAAGGTAACAAACGGCCCGATTTTATTTTTCCTTCATGCGCCGACTATCATGACCTGAAATTTCCTCGGCAGAGTCTGCGCATGTTGGCTGTAAAAACTACATGCAAAGACCGCTGGCGCCAAGTTTTAAATGAAGCCAATAGAGTAGAAGTAATTCATCTATTTACGCTTCAGGAGGGCGTTTCTCCTCATCAGTTTTCGGAGATGAAGGAAGCGAAAGTCAAACTGGTGGTTCCGAAGCCATTGCATACGAAATACCCTGACGAGGTGCGGGATAAGCTTATGACGTTGAACGATTTCATAGTGGAGACCAGAACAGGCCGCTGAGGTAGCTAAGCTTGGATTACTGCAAGAACAGCGTCGCATATATTAGCGTAGATATCACTGATGAAGTAGGTGCTGAATGATAGATATTGTAGACGGTGTGACAAGATCTCGAATGATGGCTGGTATTCTTGGAAGGAATACGAAGCCGGAATTAATCGTTCGGCGTTATCTCCACGCTTGTGGTTACCGATACAGACTTCACCGTAAGGATTTGCCTGGTAAGCCTGACTTGGTATTTTCTAAGTATAAATTGGTTATATTTGTTCATGGGTGTTTTTGGCATCGTCATGCAAACTGTGTGTACGCAACCTCTCCTGGTAGTCGTCGTGATTTTTGGGAGGAGAAGTTAAATGGGAATGTCTCAAGGGATCAGAAGCAAATCTCCCTTTTAAATGCGAAGGGTTGGAGGGTTGTTGTTGTTTGGGAGTGTGGTTTGAAGCATTTGTTAAATGAATTGAGTTTTTTGAATGAAATGATATTAAATTTAGACGAGGCTTTACAAGAGTGGCCAGAAAGTCCCCCTAAATCAGCTCGTTAGCTATAAGGTGTAAATTGATGTTGTATGTTTGGGTTTTTATGATGCGAGTACGTGATTTGTTTTGTGTCTGGCCGTGAGTCTATAAAATGCGTGGGGCTAATATCTTTCATTGCCGCTAATGCTGTGAGTAGATGGTTCGTTAATTTTGTGCAGCCAGAAAATGTGAACTCAAATAATTTATGTAGATAGCTTAAGCAAGCTCTTGTGAAAAAAAGTACACTATTTTCGAATTTATTTACTTGTTGTTTGCTGCTTAAATTCACGCACGCCGCGCCTGCCAAGTTTTGTTTGAAGTATCTTATCCCTTTTCAGTCAGAACGTACCGTATGGGCTGAGCGTGCGTGACGCTATGAATGTCGTTGAACTCTGGACGGAACTCTCATTAATTCATTTTGTAAATAATACACTTTTTGAGTCGGCGTTGATTGCGGTCTAGGGATTGGCGTGGTAGCTATATAGTGGCGTTTCTTCTCGGCTCATGGTAGTCTTGGTTTTAGCGCTATTGGAAGGATGTTTGGCAGCTCTTTTTTTCTCCAGTGTTTTTTATAAAAATTGCAAAGGGGCGATTATGAATTTTGGTGCTGTTAGGTTTAAAGTATCATGCCTTAAAACACTCACTGCAGTCGAAGCTGATCCTGATAGGTCTAATCAGCATGAGTTTAATGGTGTAAAGGAGCTAAAGTATTTATTCGGAGAAAAGAGATTTTCCGCGGCGGCTACCTTTTCTGTAAGAGGTTCCGCTACAAGTTGCGAAACTAGCATAACTTGGTACGACGCTCGCGAGGCTCATCCTTCTCGCACGGAGCATAGACTCTATTTCAAAACTAATATAGTTATGGAGCAGGCTGAGGAGGGTGATAATATTGTCGTAGGTTATGATACTAACGATAGACTTAATTTTGTTTTGCTTAAAAAGCAAGCACCCGATCATGTTGTTCATAATTCTTGGGCAAGGCTTTAATGTGTAAGTGTCTTTGTCTGTTTGTTTCTGGCTTTAAGCTCTCAATAAAAAAGCCACCCGTTTTAGGTGGCTTTTTTACTCTCTATCAATCCCAGCTCAACGCCCCACCAGTCTGATACTCAATAACCCGAGTCTCAAAGAAATTCTTCTCTTTCTTCAAGTCCATGATTTCGCTCATCCACGGGAACGGGTTGGTGGTGCCTGGGTATTCTTCTTTCAACCCAATCTGCGACAAACGACGGTTAGCGATGAACTTGAGATAATCCTCCATCATCGCCGCATTCATCCCCAGCACCCCACGTGGCATGGTGTCACGCGCGTATTCAATCTCCAGCTGAGTCCCTTGCAGGATCATCTGGGTCGCTTCTTCCTTCATCTCGGCATCCCACAAGTGCGGGTTTTCGATTTTGATCTGGTTGATCACATCGATGCCGAAGTTCAGGTGCATCGACTCATCCCGCAGGATGTACTGGAACTGTTCCGCCACGCCGGTCATTTTGTTGCGACGGCCCATGGACAGGATCTGGGTGAAGCCGCAGTAGAAGAAGATACCTTCCAGTACGCAGTAGTACGCCACCAGGTTGCGCAGCAGCTCTTTATCAGTCTCAACGGTGCCGGTTTCGAACTTCGGATCGG
>NZ_JACAPX010000029.1:569-110738 GCF_013385435.1 Pseudomonas sp. F9001 | reverse complement strand
TGATCTGACTGCCCCAATAAGCCCGAGGCCGAACGCAGGTATTGCGGAGCGGGTAAACCGGCAGGACGCCGGTTTAGCCGCGCCGGGCCATGGATGGCCCGTCGCGGCGGCCCGCGGAGTAATGCCGGAGTGAGGGAACGCCGAGCCACAGCGAGGCGCCGACAGGCGGGGCAGAGCGCTTTGGTTACTTTGCCGCTTTTGCAAAGTGACTCGCTGTAAGAGCGAAACCATAGGCCGCCGTTACCTAAATAACGGATATGTACTCTCAACTCACGCCGGAAACCGCAACGGCAAAGCAGCCTGAAGCAACGCCGCCGGATCCCGATAACGCGCCCCAAAGTGGTCCCCCGGCAACCGCGCCCGCCCAGCCCCAAACAACCGCTCCCGCAACGTCTCCCCCTCGTTGTACCGCTCACGAAACCGCCCCCGACGACGCAACTCCGGCACCACCAATTCAATAAAGTCCCGCGCCGTCTCAAACGACAAATACTGCCTCAGGTTAATCCCGTCGATCCCATCCTCATCCAGCCATTTCTCAATCGCGTCCGCCACCACCGTCGGCGTACCCGCGACAAAAAACCGCTCGCGATTAAACCCGCCCAACTGCGCCAATACCGCCCCAACAGTGGAGTCCGCCTTGTACCGGCTCAAACTCTCCCACCCCTTGACCTGCCGACTCACCAGATCACTGATCAACGTATCCCGCGGATACGCCGTCAAATCAATCGCCGACTGCCCGTGAGCCAGCGACGCCTCGACACTCACCAACTTGCGATAACTGTCGAGCTTGGCACTCACCTCCTCATCCGTCCGCCCAACGATCACCCCCGCCATCACAATAAACTTCAACCCCGCCGGATCGCGATCATGCTCAACCGCCTTCTGCCGCATCGCCTGGATATTCGCCCGCACCGCCGGCGCATCATTACCACCGGTAAACACCACTTCGGCATGCCGCCCGGCAAACTCGATCCCGGCCGGTGACCCCGTAGCCTGAAACAACACCGGCGTACGCTGCCGCGAAGGCTGGCACAAGTGTGGGCCGGCAACCTTGAAGTGCTCCCCCACGTGGTTGATATAGCGCACCTTGTCCGGATCGGTGTAGATCCGACGCTCACGGTCGACAATCACCGCGTCATCGTCCCAGGAACCTTCCCAAAGCTTGTACAGCACGTCGAGGTATTCATCGGCGATCTCGTAGCGGTGATCGTGAACCACCTCAGTGTCGTGCCCGAAGTTGCGCGCCGCATTCGGCAAATACGAGGTGACGATGTTCCAGCCCACCCGCCCCTTGGTCAGGTGATCGAGGGTACTCATGCGCCGCGCAAAGGCGAACGGCGGTTCGTAGGTGGTGGAAAAGGTCGCGCCGAAACCCAGGTTCTTGGTCACCCCGGCCATCGCCGGAATCACCAGCAGCGGGTCGTTGCTGGGAATCTGCATGCCCTCACGCAGCGAGGTCTCGGGGCCGTCGCGAAAGCGGTCATAGGTGCCAATCACATCGGCCAGGAACACGCCGTCAAAGGTGCCGTATTCCAGCAGCTGCGCCAGCTCGGTCCAATAGTCCAGGTCGTTGAAACGGTGCCGGTTGTTGTCCGGGTGCACCCACAAACCATGGACGATGTGGCTGACGCAGTTCATCTCAAACAAATTCACGTGCAGTTGCTTGGGCACCAGGAGCACTCCTTTCGTAGATACGTTTTCCAATACGTCAGATCGCGACATTCAGGTAGAACGGGATCGGCGTGTAGTCGGTTTCAAGGGTCGGAATCGCATCGATCAGCGCGCGGGTATAGGCATGGGCCGGACGGTCGAACACCGCGCGTGCCGAGCCGGACTCCACCACTTCACCGGCCTTCATCACCAGCACGCGCTCACTGACGTGGTTGATCACGCCGAGGTCATGGGAAATGAACAGGCAGGCCAGGCCGAGGCGGCGCTTAAGGTCGTCGAGCAGTTCGAGAATCTGTGCCTGTACCGACACGTCGAGCGCCGACACCGGTTCATCGCAGATCAGGATCTGCGGCTCGGACGCCAACGCTCGGGCAATCGCGATGCGCTGGCGCTGGCCACCGGAAAGTTCGATCGGCCGGCGCGACAAGGCGCTGGCATCAAGGCGTACCAGTTCCAGCAGTTCCAGGGCACGGTCGCGCCGGGCATGACGCGGTACGCCAGCCACCACCAGCGCTTCGAACAGCACACGCTGCACGGTGTAGCGTGGGTCGAAGGAGCTGAGCGGGTCCTGGAACACCACTTGCACCGCACGCCGGGCTTCGCGTTTTTGCCTGGCGTCGAGGTCGGACCAGCGCTGGCCCTTGATCCACACCTCGCCGGCATCGGCGGTTTCCAGGCCGAGTATCAGCCGGGTCAAGGTGGTCTTGCCGCAACCCGATTCGCCCACCACCCCCAGCGTCTCGCCGCGACGCAGCTGTAGCGACACCTGGTTCAGCACCGTGCGGGTTTTGCCGTCGGGGCCGATAAAGGTTTTGGACAGCTCGCGTGCTTCAAGCAGTATTTCGCCCTGGGGCGCCGGCTCGGGCTCCACCGCCGTGAGCAACCGGCGCGTAGGCTGGAAGTGCACGGCCTTGGCGGCCCGCAGCAGCAGTTGGGTATACGGATGACGCGGGTCTTGCAGGACCTGTTCGGTGCTGCCCTCCTCCACGATCACCCCGTGGCGCATCACGGCCACGCGATCGGCCAGGCGCGAGACCACCGACAGGTCGTGGCTGACCATCAGCAGTGCATTGTCTTCACCGCGCAGGCTCTCCAGCAGGGCGATGACCTGGGCCTGCACCGTGGCATCCAGTGCGGTGGTGGGTTCATCGGCAATGATCAGCCGCGGATTGCAGGCAATCGCCGAGGCGATCAGCGCCCGCTGGCGCAAGCCGCCGGAAAGTTGCCAGGGGTATTGGCTGGCGCGCAGTTCCGGTTCCGGCACACCGACATCCCGCAGCAGTTCCAGCACCCGCAGGCGGCGCGCTTCCAGGCCCAATGCGGTGTGCAGGTGCAACGGTTCTTCGATCTCGGCACCGACGCGGCGCAGCGGGTCCAGCGCGCCCAACGCGTCCTGCATCACAAAGCCGATGCTCGCGCCGCGCAGTTGCTGCCAGGCCCGCTCGTTGAGCTGGCGCAGGTCGACGCCCTGGAAGGCCAGCTTGGCAGCCTGGACATGGGCGTCCTTGCCGGTGAGGCCAGCCAGGGTGCGGGCGGTGACGCTTTTGCCGGACCCCGACTCCCCCACCAGCGCCAGGCATTCGCCCCGGTTCAACTGCAGACTGACACCGTGCAACACCGGCTCGGCCTGGCCGAAACGTACTGTCAGGTCGCGGATATCGACCAGCGGGCCGAGGGTATGGATGTTCATCGTCATAGAGGCTTTCCTTCGCTGCGGCGCAAGAGTTCGCGGCCGATGGCACTGATGGAAACAACGGTCAGGGTGATGATCAGGGCGGGCCAGGCCACCAGCCACGGCGCATTGGCCAGGAAGCTGCGCCCGATGGACATCATCCCGCCCCACTCCGGCGCAGGCGGCGGTGCGCCGAAGCCGAGGAAACTCAAGGCGGCACCGGCAGTGATCGCGCCGCCGATGCCGATGGTGGCGAGGATCAACACGGGCTTGAACGCATTGGGCAGGATGTGCCGCAGCACCACCGCCAGCTGCGATTGGCCGAGGGTGACGGCGGATTCGACGTAGCCGGCATTGCGTACGCTGAGGGTTTGCGCCCGCACCAGGCGCGCATAACGCGGCACGCCAGCGATGCCTATCGCGAGAATCAGATTGGCCGTGCCCTGGCCGAAAAACGTGATGATCACCAGCGCCAGCAACAGGTCGGGAAAGGACAGCAGCACGTCGATCCCGCGCATCAAGGCGCCGTCCAGCCAGCGCGGCCCAAGGCCTGCGATCAAGCCGAGCAAGGTGCCCCAGGCCAGTCCCAGCGCAGTGGCGGCGAGGCCCATGAACAGCGACGAACGCACGCCATAAATCAATCGGCTGAGCACATCGCGCCCGTTCTCATCAGTGCCCAGCCAATGCACATTGCTCGGCGCCTGGAACGCCATGCGCGCCGACGCCTCCAACGGGTCATACGGGGCCAGCCATTGCGGAACAACGGCGGCCAACAGCAACAGCCCGACAAATACCCCGGCGAGCAACAGACCCGGCCGCAGTTGGGTAAACCCGACAAGACGCAACGGGCGATTGCCGATCAACGTTTCAATGGTTTGCGTCATGCCAGGCTCCTGGTGCTAGGGCGCGGGGTTGGGGATGCGCTGGTGGATGGCCTGGATCTGCGCCTTGATCTCATCGCCAAGAGTCACGTCCAGCGCGCCGAGGTTGTCGCGCAATTGCGCCAGGCTGGTTTGCCCGGTCAGTGCGCTGGTGACGAAGGGTTTGTCGATGATGAAGGCCAGGGCCAGTTGGGCCGGGGTGAGGCCATGTTGCCGGGCAATCTCCACGTAGCCGGTGATGGCCTCCTGGGCCGAGGCACTGTCGTAGCGATTGAAAGTGCGGTACACCGCCGACAGCCGCGAGCCCTCGGGCCGTGCGCCGCCGAGGTACTTGCCGGTGAGCGTACCGAAGGCCAGCGGCGAGTACGCCAGCAGCCCGACGCCTTCGCGATGGGTGAACTCCGAGAGGCCGCCTTCGTACAGGCGGTTAAGCAGGCTGTAGGGGTTTTGCACGCTGGCAATGCGCGGCAGGCCGAGGCGTTCGCTTTGCTTGAGAAACTCGGCGACGCCCCACGGGGTTTCATTGGAAACCCCGATGTGGCGCACCTTGCCGGCCTTGACCTGATCGGCCAGCACCGCCAGGGTTTCCTCGATGGCGACGCTCTGGGTGTCTGCCTGATACGGGTATTCGCGCTGGCCGAAGATGTTGGTGGTGCGGTCGGGCCAGTGCAGTTGGTACAGGTCGAGGTAGTCGGTGTTCAGGCGTTTGAGGCTGCCGTCGAGGGCTTGGACGATGTTGCGCCGGTCGTGGCGGCTGAGGCCGTCGCGGATGTGCTGCTGGCTACTGGGGTCACGGGCCGGGCCGGCGATTTTGCTGGCCAGGATCACCTCGTCACGTCGACCACTGGCCGCCAGCCAGCTGCCGATGTAACGCTCGGTGGTGCGCCAGGTTTCAGCCTTGGTGGGCGTGGGGTACATCTCGGCGGTGTCGATGAAATTGATACCTTCGGCCAGTGCCAGGTCGATCTGTTGATGGGCATCGTTTTCGGTGTTCTGGTGGCCCCAGGTCATGGTGCCGAGGCCCAGCACGCTGACTTGGATGTCGCTGTTGCCCAGTTGGCGGTAACGCATGGGTGATCCTTTTTTCTTCAAGGGTTGATGGCTCATACCGCACTCGCTTCGTCGCGGGCGGCCTGCTGCTCGGCATCGGCGGCTTGCAGGCTGCGCCAGGCGGCGTTCGGGGTGACGTCATTGAGGTAGTAGTTGCCCAGTGCCCGTTCGCGAAAGATCGCCGGGTTGTGGGAGGCCAGGGTTCGCGCGTTGCGCCAATGCCGGTCGAAGCGACGCGACTCGCTGGTGGCGGAGGCGCCGCCGACTTCGAACAGCAGCGTGGTGGCTTCCAGTACCTGTTCCAGCACGATCTGTTGCGCCTGAAAAGCGCGAATCTCGGCCTCGGTGTAATGCTGTTCGGTTGCGTGCCCGCCCTGCTCCGCTTCGTGCACGTCCTGCAGCACCTCGGCGACGGCCAGCACCTGGGTGCGTGCGGCATAGGCCAGGCTCGACAAGCGGCCAATCACCCGCTGCACCAGCGGGTCATCCTTGGGGCTCGATTGCCCCGGCACACCAAACGCGCGGGTGCGGCCCTTGACGAATTCGGTGGCGTCACGCAGCACGGCGTTGGCGATGCCGGCCAGGGTCGCCAGGTGGAACAACTGGTAGAAAGCGCTCAGGTAGGACTCGGCGCGCAGTTCGTCTTTCTTGAAGCGCCGCACAATGTGCTGCTCCGGTACGTTCACCGCCTTGAAGCGGGTAGTGCCGCTACCGGTGAGTCGCTGGCCAAAGCCGTCCCAGTCATCTTCGACGGTGACACCCGGCGCGTCGGTGCGTACCGCCAGGCTGACAAAATCTTCGCCATCCAGGGCCACGGCGGCGATCCAGTTGGCGTACAGCGTGCCGGTGCAGTAGTACTTCTCGCCGTCCAGCTGCCAGCCGGAGTCGACCGCGCTGAGGGTCACCGAGTTGCGGGTGGTGTCGGTGCGCTCGGCCATCGCGGCGCCCCACAACTCGCCGTCGACGACTTTGGCGAACCAGTAATCCTGGGAAGCGCTGTCGCGACTGGAAAGCCGGCCTTCGACGAAACCGAAATGCGCGCGCACGATCTGCGGCAAGTTTGAATCGGCCTCTCCCAGTTCAATCAACAGGCGAAACAACTGCGGCAGGCTTGCACCCAGGCCGCCCAAGGCCTGCGGCACACGCAGTGCGCCAAAGCCGGCCTCGCGCAGCCATGCCACCGCGTCATGGGCCAGCTCGCGTTGCTGCTCGCGGGCGACGGCGGTGTCGGCTATCCGGGCAAATACGTCAGCGAAACGCTGGTGCAAGTCGGCATAACTCACTTCAGCGGGGATCGAAGCACTCATGGTTTTTCCTTCTTCAAAGGCACTCACGCTTGGTTGGTCCGAGGGTCAATCCAGCGGTTGATCAAATCGACGGCCAGGTTCACCAGCACATAGACGGTGGCGGCCAGCAAGGTCACGCCCAGCACCACCGGCACGTCTTTGTTGCTGGTGGCATCGAGCATCAAGCGCCCGATGCCCTGGCGTGCAAACAGCAATTCCACCACCACCGCGCCGCCCAGCAGGCTGGCGAACACGAACCCGGCCAGGGTCACCAACGACACCAGCGCATGGCGCAAGGCATGACGCAGGCGCACAGCGGTTTCGGACAAGCCACGGGCACGGGCCATGGCAATAAAGGGTTGTTCGAGGGTGTCTTCCAGGGACTGGCGCAGCAGCTGGGTCAGCACTGCCGCCACCGGCAACGACAGCGCGATCGAGGGCAGGATCAATGAGCGCCAGCCAACGGAACCGGAGGGCGGCAACCAGTGCCAATGAAACGAAAACACCAGCAACAACAGCATGCCGATCACAAACGAAGGTGCTGAAGACAGCACCAGCTCGCTGCCTGAAACGGCTGAACGCACCCAACGCGAACGGTTGGCGGTGAGGATCGCGCACACCAGGGCCAATACCACCGCCAGCAACGCCGCGCTCAGGGACAGTTGAATGGTTGCACCGATCTGCTCGGCAATCGCCTGCTGCACCGGGATGCGCAAGCGATAGGACTCGCCCAGGTCGCCATGGGCCAGGCGCACCAGGTAATTGCCGTATTGCACTATCAGGGGTTGGTCCAGGCCGTACTCGGCACGTACCCGGGCCAGCAGCTCCGGGGTGGGCATCGAATCCGGCCCGCCGAGGATTGCCAGCGCCGTGTCACCGCCGCTGAAATTGACCGCGAGGAACGTCAGCGTCGCCGCGCCCCACAGCACGCCAATGCCCGCCAGCAGGCGCCAGGCGATGGATTTGAACAGGCTCATGGTTGCCCCCGGTCCAGCCAGATGCTGGTGAAGAACGGTACGTTGTGGGAGGTATCGAAAATCACGCCCTGGACTTGTCGACCATAGGCGGTGAGTACCTGGGCTTCCACCGAAGGCACCGACGGCACGGTTTCGGTCAGGCGCTTTTGTGCCTCGCCATAGAGCGCCTGCAACTCAACCGGATCGCGGGATTGGCGAGCGGCGCTGAGCACGCGATCCAGTTCGGCATCACGGAAGCGTCCAACGTTCTGGCCGATCCTTTTATCGGTGCTGATGGACTCGCTGTGATAAAGCACGAACATGCCGTCGGGTGTGTTGGTGTGCCAGTAACCGTCCGCCATCGCCTGGAACTTACCGGCATAGCGCCTCTCGATCACCCGGGTCAGCGGCAGCATCTCGACGGTCATCTCAAAGCCGACTTTTTTCAGGTCGGCCTGGATGGCCACCGAAACGCTGCCGGGAAAGGCCGGGCTGCTATAGGCCAACAAGGTCGCCTTCAGGCGCTGCCCGGCCTTGGTCCGATAGCCCTGGGCGTCGCGCCCTGTCCAACCGGCATCATCGAGCAAGGTATTGGCCGCCTTGACGTCGTAGGCCAGGGCCTCTTTGTTGGGTTGATAAAACCGGGTATTCGCCGCCAGGAAATCGGCTTTGGCGATGTATTCGCCGAAGCCGGAAATCCACGCCAATCCTTCGCGGTCGACGGCTTTGGCCACGGCGCGACGTACTCGCACGTCGTCGAATGGCGCCTGCTCGACGTTGAACACGATGCCACGGCTCGGGTTGCCCTTGCGAATCCGGCTGCGCATCACCAGGTCGGGGTTGGCGCGGATGGCGGCGGCATTCTGGGCCGGTGCATCAAGCGCGAAATCCGACTGGCCGGACTCTAGCGCCGTGAAGCGGATCATGGCTTCGGGGACGTAGCTCAGTTCGATACGGTCCAGGTAGGCCTCGCCCGCGTGGCGCGTCACCGGTGGCGCCCAGTTATAGCCGGGGCGCTTGATGAACACCGCGCCCTGGTCACGGGTGTAGCTCTGCAACGTAAACGGCCCGCTGCCGATGGGGTGCTCGGCGATGGTCTTGGGCGCCTCGCGAATCTGCCTGGGGGAGATCATGCTCAGCCAGGACTGCGCCAGCACATCCAGGAAAGGCGTATAGGGTTCGCGCAAATGGGCTTCGAAGGTGTAGTCGTCGATGACCTTGCCATCCAGGTACGGCGCGATATAGGCCGCGGCCAGTGGGGACTTGGTCGCCGGGTCGCGCATGTGTTCCAGGTTGGTTTGCAGCGCCTGGGCATTGAATTTCTCGCCGTCGCTGAAGGTCACGTCGTCGCGCAGGTGAAAGGTGTAGGTCTTGCCGTCGTCGGAGATGTCCCAGGAGCGGGCCAGCCACGGGCTGATATTGCCCTGCTCGTCCTGGTACACCAGGCAATCGAAGAGAATCCGGCCCATCCACTGGATGTTGCCGTTAGACAGTGCATGAACATCGAAACTGCCGGCGTCGGAGGCGGCTGAGACGCGCAAAGTTCCGCCACTGCGCCCCGGTGACGACTCATGAAAGTCCGTCGCCGAATAAGTCACTACACCGTTGGTGACCGTGCCATCAGCCGCAGACGTTTCATGTTTCGGTGCCGCAGCCGGTGAGCAGGCATTGACTGCCAGGCACAGTGAAATAACCGCCGAAAGTTTCAGGATGGTTGTCAATGACACTTCCTTAGAGGAACTCGATGAACACTGAAAGTTTGCAATTACGGGATGTAATGCAGTGAGCATGCCAGTCTTCAAGAAACGCCATATTGACCATGAAACCGGCGCAAAACCCTTGTAAAACGCTGCGAACACTGCCAAACACTTATATGGTTATACCCGTTATACACCCCGGGATTGTTGGTAGCCTTACACACTGCTTATCAACTGTTGCGTTCGCGACAGCTGCGGTAATCCCAGGCATTAAAGTTGACTGTTGAGAATCAAACACCGATTCAAAACAAAGTATCCCGCAGAACACTTAACCTTAACTAAGCGCCCGTAATCCTTGGCCAATAGTCTTGGCATAGAAACTGCTCAGAGCGAAACAGGCATGACTATTCGAATAGAAAGCTGGGACTCTTTTATCTATTCACAAGGAACACGCTTAATGGATCCAATCTTTCGGGGAGAGTTGCAAAAGTTGACACTTGCCGTGCGGCAAGCAACTTGGCTGGCGATGGTGGGGCTGGGCTCAGCCCTGGTTTTTTCCGCCAGTGTGCAGGCAGATGATGAGGTCACACCGACGACCGGAACACGGCTAAAGACGGTGACAGTAGAGGCACAAAAAATCACGCCCGTTGAGGCAGCCAAAAGTCAGCTGTCCGAAGTGCCAGGCGGCACCAGCGTGGTCGACAGCGAACAGGTGGCCAAGGGACGCACCGCCACCTTGCAGGACACCCTCGCCTATCAGCCGGGGGTGTTCGTGCAGTCCACCGGCGGCAACGACGCGGCCAAGATCTCCATCCGTGGCTCGGGCGCCAACACCTCGCCGGGGTATTTCCGTGAGGGCATCAAGTTCCTGTTCGACGGCCTGCCGATCACCGGCCCGGGCGGCACACCCTATGAATTCCTCAACGGCTCGGGGGTGAACTACACCGAAATCCTGCGGGGTGCCAACGCCTTCCAGTACGGCGCACTGAGTCTTGGCGGCGCCATCAACTTCGTCAACCAGACCGGCTACACCGCACCCGGGCTGCGGGTGCGGGCGGAAACCGGGAGCTACGGCTACAACAAGCAAAGCCTGAGCGTCGGCGGCGTCGAGGGTGCGTTCGATTACTACCTGAATGCCGACAACTACCGCAGCGACGGTTACCGCGACTACAGCCTGTCGAAAAGCCAGGGCGTAGTGGCCAACTTTGGCTACCGCTTCAGCCCGCAACTCGAAACCCGGGTGATGCTGCGTTACCGCGACGAGTTCCACAACGACCCGAGCGCCACCACCCTGGATGCGGTCAAGCACCATTCCGACCGTGCCAGTGCCACCGCCGAAAGCAGTGGCGCCGGCAGCCGTCGCCCCGGCAGCGTATGGCTGGGCAGCAAGACCACCTACACCTTTGAGGACGACGCCACCCTGTCGGTGGGTTTCGTCTACTACCAGTACGCCCACAACAACAGCCCGAACAGCCCGAGCAACCCCAGCTACTGGGACTGGCATGACCTGAGCGCGGTGATCAACTACGACCGCCGCGACACCCTGTTCGGCCACGAAAGCCGCTCCAGCCTGGCCTTCACCTCCACCGAGCACCTCAAGGGCCAGGTCGACTCCACCTTCGCCAACAAACAGACGCGCAAGTTCGTCGACTACAGCTCCTCGTTCGATCACGTGTTCTCCGTGGGCAACGACCTGGAACTGGTGGACGGCTTGTGGCTGACCAGCGGCGTCTCGGCGATCAACGTGCGCCGCCATGCCGACGTCAAGGAAGCCCTGGTGGCCAACACCACCACCTACCCGAGCGATGTGACCTACGACAACTGGAGCCTGGCACCGCGAGTGGGCGTGCGTTACGAGTTCAACCCACAACTGCAAGTGTTTGCCAACGTCAGCCGCTCCGTCGATCCACCGGCGTCCTGGGAATACTCCGGCTCCGGGCCGACCACGCCGTACGTACGGCCGCTGGTGGAACAGAAAGCCAATACCGTGGAAGTCGGGATCAAGGGTTCATCGGGCATCTTCGACGGCAGCCTGGCGCTCTACCGCTCGTGGGTGAAAAATGAATTGCTCAACGTACAGATCATCCCGGCCACCTCCACGGCTGCTGCGGTCACCGGTGCATTCAACGCCACGCCGACGATCCACCAAGGGATCGAGGCCGGCTTGAATACACGCCTGTGGGAAAACACCTCGGGTGAAAAAATCACCCTGCGCCAGGTGTATACCTATAACGACTTCTACTACCGCCACGACCCGACCTTCGGCGACAACCAACTGCCGGGGATTCCGAAGCATATCTATCAGGGCGAAGTGCAGTATCAGCACCCGGCGGGCTTCTATACCGGGGTGAATGTGCAATCGGCTTCGCGTACGGCGGTGGACTATGCGAACAGCTTCTATGCGCCCTCCTACACAATCTTCGGGGCGAACGTGGGGTATGAAACGCCGAGCAAGGACTGGAAGGTGTCGCTGGATTTGAAGAACCTGACCAATCAGAAATACGTGACGGCGGTGCAGCCGTTGTATGACGCGAAGGGGCAGGATACGGCGTCGTTGTATCCAGGGGATGGGATTGGGGCTTATGTGGCGGTGGAAATGCGCTATTGAGTCAGCGCATAACCTTAGCTGTCGATGTTCTTATTCCTCACGCCCGGCGATGGGTAAATTGTTAGCCACGTATCTCATTGAGGAAGTGGCTAATGTCTGAGTCTCGATCCGAGCCTGTGGTGTGGATTGCCGGTGTAGGTGCCGTGGCCGGCCTGGGAGCGGCGCTGGCGCGACGCTTCGCGCGGGAGGGTTTGCAGGTGGCCGTCAGCGGCAGGAGCCCGGACAAGTTGCAGGCTGTGGTCGAGGGCATCCGTGCGCTCGGCGGGGAAGCGGTGGCTATCGTGGCGGACTCGGGAATCGAGTCCGAGGTGATCGCCGCCAGCCAGCAGATCAGCCAGTTGGGCCCCCTCAAGGCCGCGATCTTCAATGTCGGCAACTCCGTCGCAGCGCCGACCCTGGAGTTGAGCGCGCAGTTGTTCGAGCAGACCTGGCGGGCATCGACCCTGGGTGGCTTCCTGTTTGCCCGCGAGGCCACCCGCTTGCTGCTCGCCAGTGGTGGCGGCAGCCTATTGTTCACCGGGGCTACCGCTTCATTGCGAGGCAAGCCACCGTTCGCCGCCTTTGCTGCCGCGAAGGCGGGACTGCGCTCACTGAGCCAGTCATTTGCCCGCGAGTTCGGGCCACAAAACGTGCACGTCGCCCATGTGGTCATCGATGGCGCCATCGACGGTGAGCGCGTGCAAAGCCGTGCCCCGGATTACCTGGCGCGACTGGGGGAAGACGGTGCGCTGAAACTCGAAGACATCGCCGACGCCTATTGGTACCTGCACACCCAACCGCGCAGCGCCTGGACCCAGGAACTGGACCTGCGGCCCTTCAAGGAACCCTTCTGAAAACCGCCTCACGCCTGGAGGATTGTTCATGGGAACTCATCAGACTCATCTCGCCCCGCCATCGGTCATCGGCGAACTCAACTACCTGCTGGACACCGGCGAGCGACCGGTGAACTACACCTTCCCGCAGCCAGACGGCACACCCAAGCGCAGCGGCGTGCTGGACCCGACTCAGGTGAGTATTCATAACGCACGGTTGCTCGACGAACCGGCTTATCTGGATCGCAACGGTTTCGAAAGGATCGACCACACCAGCTCGGTGCCTGGCCTGGAAAACGATGATCAGGTCCGTGAACACTACTATCCGGAAACCGAAGCCTTGCTCAAGCAACAGACCGGTGCGGTGAAAGTGGTGATCTTCGACCACACCATCCGGGTAGACGAGCACGGACGCGAGGACCGCGGGCTGCGTGAGCCGGTGCGGTACGTGCATAACGACCAGACCGAGCGCTCGGCGATTCGCAGGGTACGTGATCATTTGCCTGCGGATGAGGCTGAACAGCGGCTGCTGGAACGGTTTGCGATTATTAACGTCTGGCGGCCGATTGGTGCGCCGGTCCTGAGTACCCCACTCGCCCTGTGCGATGCGCAAAGCATGGCCGAGAGCGACTTGCTGCCCAGCGACCTGGTGTATCGGGACAAGGTTGGCGAGACTTTTTCGGTCAAGGCCAATCCCGCACATCGCTGGTATTACTACCCGCAGTTGCGGCCGGATGAGGTGCTGCTGTTGAAGATCCATGACTCGCGTAGCGATGTTGCAAGGCGCAGCGCACATACGGCGTTTGATGACCCGACTACGCCGCTGGATGCACCGCCAAGGAGGAGTATCGAGGTGCGGGCGTTGGTGTTTTTTGGGAATGCAGGCAAATAAAAAGGCCGCGAGATAAATCTCGCGGCCTTTTTAAATTATATGGTCGGGACGGAGTGATTCGAACACTCGACCCCTAGCACCCCATGCTAGTGCGCTACCGGACTGCGCTACGCCCCGACTAGGCGTGTTACTGGGTTCGCTTCGCAACGAAGCGATCAGGAATATACCGCAAGCTTTTGAAATGTGGAAGTATTTTAAAAGCCGGAATTACTTCTTCAAAACCACCAGCACATCTTCGAGTTCGGAGATCATCTGGCGGATCATTTGCTTGTATTGGGTGGTGTCGTCTTTGGCTTCATCACCGGACATACGCTGGCGCGCGCCGCTGATGGTGAACCCCTGGTCGTACAGCAACGCACGGATCTGTCGGATCATCAGCACATCCTGGCGCTGATAATACCGACGGTTCCCGGTGCGTTTGACGGGGTTGAGTTGAGGAAACTCCTGCTCCCAATAGCGCAGCACGTGCGGCTTTACCGCACAGAGCTCGCTGACTTCACCAATGGTGAAGTAGCGTTTGCCTGGGATGACGGGCAGTTCGTCGTTATGACTTGGTTCCAGCATAAGCCTCAACTCGGGCCTTCAACTTCTGCCCTGGACGAAAGGTGACCACACGGCGAGCCGTGATCGGGATTTCTTCTCCCGTTTTTGGATTGCGGCCAGGCCGCTGGCGTTTGTCCCGCAGGTCAAAATTGCCGAAACCGGACAATTTGACCTGTTCGTTGTCTTCAAGTGCGTGCCTGATTTCTTCAAAGAACAGCTCGACCAATTCCTTGGCCTCGCGCTTGTTCAGGCCCAGCTCTTCATACAGACGTTCCGCCATCTCAGCTTTCGTCAAAGCCCCCATACGTCACTTCCTTAACGTGGCGTTCAACCTTTGTTCGAGCGAGGTGAGGATATTTTGCGTCGTCGTATTCACCTCATCGTCATTAAGAGTGCGCGATGGATGCTGCCAGGTCAAGCCAACTGCAAGGCTTTTTCTATGCGGATCAATGCCTTTACCCTGATAGACGTCAAATAGCCTGAGGTCTGTCAGCCATTCCCCTGCATTTTCACGGATTACGTCCAGAACAGCACTGGCCGCAACACCTTGATCGGCAATCAGCGCCAGATCACGTCGTACTTCAGGGAAACGCGACAACTCGCTGAATTTAGGCATTTTGCCCGAGGCCACTTCAGCCAAGACTAGCTCAAAAACGAAGACTGGACGGTCCAGCCCCAAGGTTTTCGACAGTTCCGGGTGAATCGCGCCAACGAAGCCCACCAGGCGACCTTCACGTTCGATACGGGCGGTCTGGCCCGGGTGCAACGCCGGGTGTTTGCCAGGGGTGAAAGTGAAGGCATCCAGCGCACCGGCAAAGCCCAGCACCGCTTCCACATCGGCCTTGACGTCGAAGAAGTCGACGGTGTCGCGACCTTGTGCCCAGCCTTCCGGCAGACGGCTGCCGCAAACCACACCAGCCAGCATCGGCTCTTGCTTCAGGCCATCCAGCTGACCGACGAAACGCAGGCCGCTTTCGAACATGCGCACGCGGTCTTGCTGACGGTTCAGGTTGTGGGACAGCGCCTTAACCAGCCCCGGCCACAGCGACGAGCGCATGGCGGCCATGTCGTTGGAGATCGGGTTAGCCAGCAACAGCGGCTCGACACCCGGGTTGAACAGTTCGAATTGCTTTGGATCGATGAAGCTGTAGGTCACCGCTTCCTGATAACCACGGGCAACCAGCAGGCGACGCAGTTCCGGCAGGTGTGCACGGGCTTCGGCTTTCGGCTGCGGCGCCAGGCGCGCTTGCGGGTAACGAACCGGCAGGCGGTTGTAGCCGTACAGGCGGGCCAGTTCTTCGATCAGGTCGACTTCCAGGCTGATATCGAAGCGATGGCTTGGCACTTCTACGTGCCACTGCCCTGCTTCACCGGCCGAGATGCCGAGGCCGAGTGCCGACAGCAGGCGCTCGATTTCAACCGGCTCGATCACCAGGCCGAGCATTTGCTCAACGGCCTTGGCGCGCAGGATGATCGGTGCAACCGACGGCAGGTGCTGTTCGCTGACGGTTTCGATGATCGGGCCGGCTTCGCCGCCAGTAATTTCCAGCAGCAGGCCAGTGGCGCGCTCCATGGCTTCACGGGCCAGCTGCCAGTCCACGCCACGCTCGTAGCGGTGCGAGGCGTCGGTGTGCAGGCCGTAGGAACGGGCCTTGCCAGCGATGGCGATCTGATCGAAGAAAGCGCTTTCGAGAAAGATGTCGCGAGTGGTTGCGGACACGCCGCTGTGCTCCCCCCCCATCACGCCGGCAATCGCCAGGGCGCGGGAATGGTCAGCGATCACCAGGGTGTCGGCACGCAGGCTGACTTCCTGGCCGTCGAGCAGTACCAGCTTCTCGCCTTCCTCGGCCATGCGCACGCGGATGCCGCCGTTGATTTCGGCGAGATCGAAGGCGTGCAGCGGTTGGCCCAGTTCCAGCATCACGTAGTTGGTGATGTCGACGGCAGCGTCGATGCTGCGCACTTCTGAACGGCGCAGGCGCTCAACCATCCACAGCGGGGTTGGCTTGGACAGGTCAACGTTACGGATCACGCGACCCAGGTAACGTGGGCAGGCGTTGGGGGCCAGCACTTCGATCGAACGCACTTCGTCGTGCACGGCAGGTACCGCTACAACCACCGGGCGGGCCACGGTCGCGGCGTACAGTGCGCCGACTTCACGCGCCAGGCCCGCCAGCGACAGGCAGTCGCCGCGGTTCGGGGTCAGGTCGACCTCGATGCTGGCGTCTTCCAGTTCCAGGTAGACACGGATGTCCTGGCCCACTGGCGCATCGGCCGGCAGTTCCATCAGGCCATCGTTGCCTTCACCGACCTGCAGTTCCGCCTGGGAGCACAGCATGCCGTTGGACTCAACGCCACGCAGCTTGGCCTTCTTGATCTTGAAGTCGCCTGGCAGCTCGGCACCGATCATGGCGAACGGGATTTTCAGGCCCGGGCGCACGTTTGGCGCTCCGCACACGACCTGGAAGGTTTCCGCGCCGTTGCTGACCTGGCACACACGCAACTTGTCAGCGTCCGGGTGTTGCTCGGTGCTCAGCACCTCACCCACAACCACACCACTGAAAACACCGGCGGCCGGCGTAACGCTATCGACCTCAAGGCCGGCCATCGACAGACGAGCAACCAGCTCGTCGCGACTTACCTGCGGGCTTACCCAGCCACGCAGCCATTGTTCACTGAATTTCATCCTGCTCTCCTAAAGATCCGTTACGACTAGCGAAATTGCGCGAGGAACCGCAAGTCGTTGTCGAAGAACAGACGCAAGTCGTTCACGCCGTAACGCAGCATGGCCAGACGTTCAACGCCCATGCCGAAGGCAAAGCCCGAGAATTCTTCCGGGTCGATCCCGGACATGCGCAGCACGTTGGGGTGAACCATGCCGCAACCCATCACTTCCAGCCAGCCGGTCTGTTTGCAGACGCGGCAGCCTTTACCGCTGCACATCACGCATTCCATATCGACTTCAGCGGATGGCTCGGTGAACGGGAAGAATGAAGGACGGAAACGTACCGCCAGCTCCTTCTCGAAGAACACCCGCAGGAATTCTTCGATGGTGCCTTTGAGGTCGGCGAAGTTGATGTCGCGATCAACCAGCAGGCCTTCGACCTGGTGGAACATCGGCGAGTGGGTGATATCGGAGTCGCTGCGATACACACGGCCTGGGCAGACGATGCGGATCGGCGGCTTCTGCGATTCCATGGTGCGGACCTGTACCGGCGAGGTATGGGTGCGCAGCAGCATGTTCGCGTTGAAATAGAAGGTGTCATGCATCGACCGGGCCGGGTGGTGGCCTGGGATGTTGAGCGCCTCGAAGTTGTGATAGTCGTCTTCGACCTCAGGGCCTTCGGCAATGCCGTAGCCGATGTGGGTGAAGAACTGCTCGATACGTTCCAGAGTCCGGGTAATCGGATGCAGGCCGCCCGAGGTCTGGCCACGGCCAGGCAGGGTCACGTCAATGGATTCGGCGGCGAGCTTGGCCGCAAGATCAGCCTCCTCGAGCGACGCCTTGCGCGCATTGAGAACCTCTGTAACACGCTCCTTGGCCACGTTGATCAGCGCACCGACTTGCGGACGCTCTTCAGCCGGCAAATTCCCCAGGGTCTTCATCACCTGAGTCAATTCACCCTTTTTGCCAAGGTAGTGAACCCGGATTTGCTCCAGGGCATTGATATCTTCTGCGCTTTGCACAGCCTCTAGTGCTTGAGAGACCAGCGCATCCAGGTTTTCCATGTACAGACTCCAGATACAAAATAGGGGAAGAGCTTGAAGGCTCTTCCCCTATTTAAGACGTTTAACACCGTGGGCCGCGGAAGCGACCCAGGGTGACTGTCGGGGGTACTTAAGCCAAGGTGGCTTTAGCTTTCTCGACAATCGCAGCAAACGCCGCTTTTTCGTTCACTGCCAGATCAGCCAGAACCTTACGGTCGATCTCGATGGACGCTTTTTTCAGGCCAGCGATGAAACGGCTGTAGGACAGACCGTTAACACGTGCACCAGCGTTGATACGAGCGATCCACAGAGCGCGGAACTGACGTTTTTTCTGACGACGGTCACGGTAGGCGTATTGGCCAGCCTTGATAACCGCTTGCTTGGCAACACGGAATACGCGTGAACGCGCGCCGTAGTAGCCTTTAGCAAGTTTCAGAATTTTCTTGTGGCGCTTACGCGCCATGACGCCACGCTTTACACGAGCCATGAGTTACTTCCTCTATTCTTGACTAAAATTAACGAAGGCGCAGCATGCGCTCGACTTTTGCCACGTCAGACGGATGCAGCAAGCTGCTACCGCGCAGTTGACGCTTACGCTTGGTCGACATTTTAGTCAGGATGTGGCTCTTGAAAGCGTGCTTGTGCTTGATACCGTTAGCAGTTTTCAGAAACCGCTTAGCAGCACCACTTTTAGTTTTCATCTTTGGCATGTTCGGTACTCCGCATTCAGTTGATAAACATAATCAGAAGGCCTGCCGTGCCCTATTGATTACTTCTTCTTTTTCGGGGCGATGACCATAATAAGCTGGCGTCCTTCCATCTTAGGATGCTGTTCGACCGAACCGTACTCGAGCAGGTCAGCTTCAACCCGCTTGAGGAGTTCCATCCCCAGCTCCTGGTGGGCCATCTCACGGCCGCGGAATCGCAAGGATACCTTGGCCCTGTCCCCATCACTCAGGAAACGTACCAGGTTGCGCAGTTTTACCTGGTAATCCCCTTCCTCCGTCCCTGGACGAAACTTGATTTCTTTTACTTGAATCTGCTTCTGGTTCTTCTTCGCCGCGGCAATCTGCTTCTTCTTCTCGAAGATCGACTTGCCGTAGTCCATCACCCGGCAAACGGGTGGGATTGCGTCGGCGGAGATTTCCACCAGGTCCAATTTGGACTCTTCAGCAATACGAAGCGCTTCATCAATCGAGACGATGCCAATCTGCTCGCCGTCAGCGCCAATTAACCGAACCTCGCGTGCCGAGATATTCTCGTTGATCGGGGCTTTCGGTGCAGCTCGTTTATCTTGTCTCATTTCACGCTTAATAATAATTACTCCGAATCTGGGCGACCACGCCGGGAAACCGCTTGCGCGAGGAACTCAGCGAACTGGGCGACGGGCATCGAGCCCAGGTCAGCACCTTCACGAGTACGCACAGCGACAGTCTGCATCTCGACTTCCCGATCTCCGATAACCAAAAGATAGGGAACCTTGAGCAAAGTATGCTCGCGGATTTTAAAGCCGATCTTTTCATTTCTCAAGTCGGACTTGGCACGAAATCCGCTTTCATTGAGAGTTTTTTCAACTTCAGCGGCAAAATCTGCCTGTTTATCAGTGATATTCATGATCACTGCCTGGGTCGGAGCCAGCCACGCAGGGAATGCACCCTCGTAGTGCTCGATCAGGATCCCGACGAACCGTTCGAACGAGCCGAGGATCGCCCGGTGCAGCATAACCGGGTGTTTACGGCTGTTGTCTTCGGAGACGTATTCGGCTCCCAGACGGATCGGCAGGTTAAAATCGAGCTGCAGGGTACCACACTGCCAGACGCGACCAAGGCAATCTTTCAGCGAGAACTCGATCTTCGGACCGTAGAACGCGCCCTCGCCCGGCTGCAAGTCGTATGCAAGCCCCGCACTGTCCAGCGCTGCGGCCAGTGCAGCTTCGGCGCGATCCCACAGTTCGTCGGAACCGACGCGCTTTTCCGGACGAGTGGACAGCTTCATCTCGACTTCGGTGAAACCGAAATCGCGGTACACGTCCATGGTCAGCTTGATGAATGCAGCGGATTCGGCCTGCATCTGCTCTTCGGTGCAGAAGATGTGGGCGTCATCCTGAGTGAAGCCCCGTACGCGCATGATGCCGTGCAGTGCACCCGATGGCTCGTTACGGTGGCAGGCACCGAACTCGGCCAGGCGCATCGGCAACTCGCGGTAGCTCTTCAGGCCCTGGTTGAACACCTGTACGTGGCACGGGCAGTTCATCGGCTTGATGGCGTAGTCGCGGTTTTCCGACTGGGTGGTGAACATGTTGTCGGCGTAGTTGGCCCAGTGCCCGGATTTCTCCCACAGGCTGCGGTCAACGACTTGCGGCGTCTTGATCTCCAGGTAGCCGTTGTCGCGCTGAACCTTGCGCATGTACTGCTCGAGCACCTGGTACAGGGTCCAGCCGTTCGGGTGCCAGAACACCATGCCCGGCGCTTCTTCCTGGAGGTGGAACAGGTTCAGGCGCTTGCCGATCTTGCGATGGTCGCGTTTTTCGGCTTCTTCGATGCGCTGGATGTAGGCCGCCAGCTGCTTCTTGTCAGCCCAGGCAGTGCCGTAGATCCGCTGTAGTTGTTCGTTCTTCGCGTCACCGCGCCAGTAGGCACCGGACAGCTTGGTCAGCTTGAATGACTTGAGGAAGCGTGTGTTCGGCACGTGCGGGCCACGGCACATGTCGACATATTCTTCGTGGTAATACAGGCCCATGGCCTGCTCGTCCGGCATGTCTTCCACCAGGCGCAGCTTGTAGTCTTCGCCGCGGGCGGTGAACACGTCGATCACTTCGGCACGCGGAGTGACTTTCTTAATGACGTCGTAATCTTTTTCGATCAGCGCGTGCATGCGCTGTTCGATAGCCGCCAGGTCGTCCGGGGTGAAAGGACGCTCGTAGGCGATGTCGTAATAGAAGCCTTCGTCGATGACCGGGCCGATGACCATCTTCGCGGTTGGATACAGCTGCTTGACCGCATGGCCAATCAGGTGCGCGCAAGAGTGGCGAATGATCTCCAGCCCCTCTTGATCCTTGGGCGTGATGATTTGCAGGCTGGCATCGCCGGTGATCAGGTCGCTGGCGTCGACCAGCTTGCCGTCGACCTTGCCGGCCACGGTGGCCTTGGCCAGGCCGGCACCAATGGATGCGGCGACCTCGGCTACGGAAACCGAATGATCGAATGAACGTTGACTGCCGTCGGGAAGAGTAATAGTTGGCATGGCGCCTCCTCTCCTAGTGGTGACCCCTACCAAAGGTCACGTGGGTTGGGATGAGCCAGTACAAGATCCAATACCAGGCCGTTCAGTGATGAACGCCTGCCTTACAGCGGCAGGAGCCTTTCGGCCAACCGATAATCGAACCAGAGTGACTGGAGTTAAACAAAAAAGACCTTGGCAAGGCGGCATAGGGCGCGCCGGAAAATAGCCAAGCGGAAGATGCTAGCACAGATGAACGGTCATGGCGCCGAAGCCGCTTCACGAAACGAAAATTCCCGACTTTTAAGGGCAAAAGTGAACTTGAACTGTACGGCAGCCCTCAAACACACCGAGAATCGCCGTTCGTCCACGACTCCAGGAGCATTTGATTATGCGTTTTACCTCGACTTTCGCCCTTGCTGCATCCCTGACCCTCATGTCCCTGGGTGCGCACGCCGCAGCCCCGTCGAACTGGCCTGCCGGTGCGCGGGACAGCTTCATCAAGGATTGCAGCGCAGCCGCCCAGCAAAGTGTTGATGCCAAAACCGCCAAAGACCACTGTGAATGTGGCGCGGACAAAATCAATGCCGAATTGAGCAGTGCCGAAATCAAGGAACTCATGACCAACCAGAACGCAGATCCCGCGCTCAAGACCAAAGCTGTGACGGCTATTTCGTCCTGCAAAGTCGTGAAGAAAAAGTAATTTTTACACCCTGCCAGACCGGCTGAAGGACCAGAAATCGCCATGAAAACTGCCATTTCTCACAAATTACGCAGCTTTTACGGCTTTTTTTAACAGCTGATATTTCGCCTGAAAGCCCCGTAGATCGGGGCTTTCAGCCAACCAAGGCATGAAACACAACGCGATTGATTAGCAAACAATGCCTTGGGGGGGCTCCCAAGCCGAACATTTCGACTATGATAGCTCGGTGTGCCCAGTTGGCCTGAGCAGCACAGCACTACTGAAAATATATGTTTCTTGGAGATACACCATGTCTAATCGCCAAACCGGCACCGTTAAATGGTTCAACGATGAAAAAGGCTTCGGCTTCATCACTCCTCAAGGTGGCGGTGACGACCTGTTCGTACACTTCAAAGCTATCGAAAGCGACGGTTTCAAAAGCCTGAAAGAAGGCCAAACCGTTTCCTTCGTGGCTGAGAAAGGCCAAAAGGGTATGCAAGCTGCACAGGTTCGCCCAGAGTAATTCTGCGCCGAACTAAAAAAACCCCGTCCATGTGACGGGGTTTTTTATGGCCTGGAGAAAAGCGCTGGAGCAATCAGCCGCAATTGACCCGATTGATCACAAGGTTGTCATCGGTATTGAGGTTCAGGCGATCGGAGCGGTATTCCAGCGTGACCATGTCATCTGGCTTGAGAATGCGTGCGTTCTGCGCTCCGGCGCGGCTACGGGCCTGTTCCAGCAATTGTGGCGAAGCTTTCTGGCCGATTGCGAACTCGGCAGCCTTCGCCTCACAGCGGCTATGACCAGCATCGGTCACGGCAGTGTCTTTGGCTGGCTCAGAGGTACCCGGGGTGCTGCAACCCGACAAGGCGAGCGCAGCCAACAAAGTACCGAATGATGCGAGCTTCCAAGGCATGAAGCCTCCTTTGAGAAAAAATGGACAGAGATCGTGCGACCGTGGTTTGGCCGATTGGTTTCAGAATTGTCACAATTGGCTGTGGGCCAGTCTGCCTGAGTCGACACCGGGCGCTGGCGAATCAATCGTCACCAGATATGAACGCACTCAGTAGATGTCGATGTAATCAAACGGCGGCGTTGGCCAGTTCTGCTTGAGCGCGTTGAAAATCTGCATCACCCACACCTCGTCGCTGGCTGCGACGTTGCCGACATAACCCGAACCCGCCGCCCAGGTCTCCAGGCGGAACAGAAGGCCGTCGATATCGACGCCACCCACCACGCCCGAAGAAATGTAGGCAATACCGGCCTTGGTAACGCGCAATTGGGTGTGAACGTTGTCACTGGCGGACGCAAGCAGCTGCCGCACAGCATCCAGCGTCAGGTTGTCGGGGTTGTTCAAGTCGATCTGCACGCGGTTTGCCCTGGCAATTAAACAGGCGGACAGTGTCGCACAGCCCTCCCCTCATGCCTAAGTAGCAGTGCCAAACACGGCGCAAAATGGTTAACTCCACACGCAGAACGCACTAACCGCCTTTCAGCCTCGCGAGACACCCATGACCATCGTCACGATCCACGCCGACATCAAAGCCAAGTGGCCCCACGGGCAAAGCTCCTACAGCCCGGGCAGCCCAGAGGAGTTGGCAATCATCGGTATCGACCTGCTGGTCAAGGAACTGGGCACACAGGCCGCGCAGGCATTCATCGGCCAGGTATTCGAGAAATACCCGGCCGATCACATGGGGGCGCCAGACCCCGAGCGCGAATAAGACCCGGCCGACGAACGTCGACCGGCAGGCTGTTTACTTCAGGCGACCAAGGCGTTCGGTCAGCAGATCGAAGAAGCCCTGGGCATCGCCATTTTCAACCCAGAACGCGTTCTTCGGTTGTTTCAGGCCATCGTACCAGTCGACGATGGTCTGGCCGAAGGTCGGGCCTTCACGGCTGTCCACCACCACGTTGACCTCACGGCCGCTGAACAGCGCAGGCTTGAGCAGGTAGGCAATGACGGTAGCGTCATGCACCGGGCCGCCCGGGATGCCGTAGTGCTCCATGTCGCCCTTGACGTATTCATTGAGAATATCGCCCACCACCTTGCTCGCGTTGTTGTTCAGCGCAGCGATTTGCTTCAGGCGTGCGTCGCTGGTCAGGACCTTGTGGGTCACGTCCAACGGCAGGTAGGTCAGCTTGACGCCGCTCTTGAGCACGATCTCGGCCGCGATCGGGTCGGCGAACAGGTTGAACTCGGCCACCGGCGTGATATTGCCGCCGTTGAAGTGCGCGCCGCCCATCACCACCACTTCCTTGATGCCTTGAGTGATCTCCGGCGCCTGGGTCAATGCCAGCGCCAGGTTGGTCTGCGGACCGAGCATGGCGATGGTGATGCTGTGGGGCTTGGCGGTGCTGAGGGTCTTGATCAGGTAATCAACGGCATTGCCTTCGGCCAGGCCTTTTTTCGGCTCATGCACGGTGACGCCGGAGATGCCTTCCTTGCCATGGATGTTTTCAGCGTAGATCGGCGTGCGCAGCATCGGTTTCGGTGCACCGGCATATACCGGGATGTCCTCGCGCCCTGCCCATTCGCGGGCCAGGCGTGCGTTGCGGGAGGTCTTGTCGAGGCGCACGTTACCGGCAACGGTGGTCAGCGCGCGGATCTGCAGTTCATCGGGCGAAGCCATGGCGAACAGCAAGGCAACCACGTCGTCGGCACCGGGGTCGGTGTCGATGATCAGGTCGATTTTTTCCGCCGCGTGGGCGCTTGCAGCAGTTAGCACGGACAAAAGCAGCACACTCCGGAACAGGTGTCGCAGGGTTTGGGTACCACGTTGCATGACGCACTCCTTGTCGTTGGGGAATTCTAGAACGTTACGCCGGAAACCAGCGCGATATTGCAGTAGGGCTGGCACTCGCCGGTGCGCACCACCGCCCTCGCCTTGCGGCTGAGCTGCTTGAACTCTTCATGGCTGACCAGGCGGCGCTCGCCGAGGGCGGCCTGTTCGGTCAGGGTATTGAGATCCGCCAGGGCCGGCGGTTGCTTGAGCAGGATTTCTTCCGCGAGCACGTGGCTTTCCACCTGCATCTCGCTGAGGACGATGCGCAAGGTACTGACGAAATCCGGAATGCCTTTGGTCAGCGCCAGGTCGATCAGCTCGACACCCGGCGGCACCGGCAAGCCGGCATCACCGATCACCAGAATGTCGCCATGGCCAAGGGATGCGATCACCCGCGACAGCGCGATATTGAGCAAGGGAGTCTTTTTCATGAGGGCACAAAACCTTGGACGTCATGCAATGTGGGAATAGAGGGTTGCGCACCCGCGCGGGTCACGGACAGCGCGGCGGCTACCTGGCCGAAACGAATGGCCTCGGCCTCGCTCCTGCCGTTGGCCAGCGCGGCTGCGAAACCGCCGACGAAGGTGTCACCGGCAGCCGTGGTATCGACCGCCTTGACCTTGGGCGCGACCAGGTGCTCGAAGCCTTGGCCATCGACAAACAACGCGCCTTCGGAGCCGAGGGTAATGATCACTTTGCCAGCACCGGCCTTGATCAGGCGTGTCGCGGCGGCCTTGGCGCTGTCCAGCGAGTCGACCACCACGCCGCTCAAGGCCGAGGCTTCGCTTTCATTGGGAATCAGGTAGTCGATGGCGGCGTACCAATCCTCGGGCAGCGGACCACTGGCCGGCGCCGGGTTCAGGATTACCGTCTTGCCCAGCTCGCGACCGCGCTTGAGGGCATGGCCGACAGTCTCCATCGGCGTTTCCAGCTGGCAGACAATCACGTCGGCAGCCTGCAGCACACTGTCAAATGCCTGTAATTTGGCTGGGGTCAGCTCGCCATTGCTACCGGCGACAATAACGATCGCATTCTGGCTGCTGTCATCCACCACGATCAGCGCCACGCCGCTGGAACCGTCGACGGTGCTGACGGCCTGGCAATCAATGCCCTCCACCAGCAACGCGTCGCGCAATTGCGCGCCATAGGCATCGGTGCCCACGCAGCCGACCATGGCGACCTCAGCCCCGAGGCGCGCCGAAGCGACCGCCTGGTTCGCGCCCTTGCCGCCGGGAACGGTGGAAAACGATTGGCCGATCAGGGTTTCACCGGCGCGGGGCAGCCGACTGGCCCGGGTGACCAGGTCCATGTTCAGGCTGCCTATTACCACTACTTTTGCTGGCATACATCAGTACTCATCAATTCGGTTCAGCGGTATTGGGCAAACACACCGGCCAACGGCGCCGTCGACTCGCGCAGGACAATACTCGGCGTCACGATGCGTTGATCGATCGGCAATTGGGGTGTCGCAATTCGTCGCAGTAAAAGCTCGGCCGCCATCTCTCCCAACTGCAGGATCGACTGGCCCACGGTGGTCAGCGCCGGGTACACGTACTGGCTCATCTGGATATCATCAAACCCGATCACCGACAGCTCACCGGGCACCCGGATATTACGTTCGGCAGCGGCGCGCAAGACGCCGAAGCCAATCATGTCGTTGCCGGCAAAAATCGCGCTGGGGGGATTATCCGCCAGCAATTGCGCCGCGGCCGCGTAACCACCGGTACTGGTGAAATCACTTTCCAGCACACGGCCGGCCGGCACTTCGAGCCCCGCCTCGGCCAGGGCGCGGTAGTAGCCCGCCATCCGCATTTGCGCCACGCGGGTATGACTCGGGCCACCAATGCAGGCAATGTCGCGATGACCCAGATCGAGCAAGTGCCGGGTCGCCAGGTAAGCGCCCTGTTCATGGTCGATGCGCACCAGGTCGACATCGATCCCGTCCAATGCACGGTCGACGATGACCATCGGCGTGCGCACCGCCTTGAGGCCTGTCGCCAGGCCGCTGTCGTCGCCGCCCACCGAGGTCACGATCAAGCCGTCGATGCGTTTTTCCAGCAGCACCCTCAGGTAGCTGCGCTGCTTTTCAGCATTATCGTCGGAGTTGCAGAGGATCACGCAATAGCCGTTACGCTCGCAGTAATCCTCGATGCCCCGGGCCAGTTCCGCAAAATACGGGTTGAGGCTGTTGGGCACCAACAGGCCGATGGTGGCTGTGGTCTTGGCCTTCAGCGAGCGCGCGACCGCACTGGGCACATAGTCGAGCTGCTTGATGGCCGCCTCGACCTTGATCCGTACCGGCTCGCTGACCGGGCGCGTCTTGTTCACCACATGAGACACCGTGGTGTAGGAAATCCCCGCCAGCGCGGCCACATCCTTGATCGTTGCCATGGCTCAGGCTCGCCGACTGGCGCGCTGGCTGCGGTAAGTATCGAGCACCACCGCGATCACGATCACGGCACCGGTGATGATACGTTTGGTCGGCTCGGTGGCGCCAATCTGCGCCAGCCCTGCCGCCAGTACCGAGATGATCAGCACGCCGAAGAAAGTACTGATGACCGAGCCACGCCCGCCCATCAGGCTGGTGCCGCCGATCACTACCGCAGCGATCACTTGCAGCTCCAGGCCGGAACCGGCGTTGGGATCGGCCGCTTCCAGGCGCGAAATCTGGAACAGCGCCGCCACACCCGCCAGCAGGCCCATCAGGCTGAACACCAGGATCTTGTAGGGCTTGGGATTGATACCCGCCAGGCGCACGGCCTCTTCGTTGGTGCCAATGCCGATCAGGTAGCGACCGAACACGGTACGGGTCAGCACCAGCTGCGCGGCGATGATCACCAGCAACGCGATGATGAACGAAGGTGAAATGCCGAAGGCCACCGGGTTGGACAGCCAGGCAAACGAATCACCGATGTATGCGGTACGCGAGCCGGTCATCTGGTACGCCACGCCGCGCGCCATTTCCAGCACGCCGAGGGACACGATGAACGACGGGATCCGCCAGGCCACTGTGATGGAACCGGTAATGGTCCCGGCCAACGCGGCGCAGCCCATGCCCAGCACGGCTGCCGGCAACACACTCCAGCCCCAGCCGAGAATCGCCACGCTGACGGCCGATGCGGCCAGGGCCAGCACGGAGCCTACCGACAGGTCGATGCCGCCGATGATCAGCACGAAGGTCATGCCGACTGCCAACACCATCAGGTCGGGAATCTGGTTGGCCAGGGTGCTGAAGGTGTCGTACGAGAGGAAGTGGTCGCTCAGGAACGAGAACAGCGCAATCATCGCCAGCAAGGCGCCGGCCAGGCCCAGGTAGGTGCCCAGGCCATAGAAGTTGCCGCCACGTTTTGCGGGGGAGGAAGTGGTTTTCATGGGGTATTCCTAGGCGCTGCGTCGTTGAGCAGCGCATCACGTTTCTGATAGCCGGCAAAAGCAGCGGCAAGCAATTCGTCCTGGGTCCAGCTGTCGCGCTCGAAGGTCTCGATCAGGCGCCCGGCGGAAAGTACGCCGATGCGGTCGCAGATCAGCATCAACTCACGCAGGTCGCTGGACACCACCACCAGCGCCTTGCCCTGGCGGGTCAGGTCGCCGAGCAACGCATAGATATCGAATTTGGCGCCGACGTCGATGCCTCGGGTCGGTTCATCGAACAGCATCACCGCGCAATCGCGCTCCAGCCAGCGGCCAATCACCACCTTCTGCTGGTTGCCACCCGACAGCTCGGACACCAGCTGCGCTGGACTGGAACTGCGGATACGCATGGCGTCGACCTGGCGCTTGGCCAAGGCCGTTTCGTCACGACTGTTCACCAGGCCACCGCTGGACACCTTCGGCATGTTGCCCAAGGCAATGTTGGCGCCGATGGATTGGGTCAGCAGCAGGCCTTCGCCCTTGCGGTCTTCGGTGATCAGGGCGATGCCATGGCCAACCGCGTCGACGGGCGAGCGAATGCTGACGACTTGCGCAGGTGTGCCCAGGGCAACGGTGCCGCTGTCGGCCAGGTCGGCGCCGAAGATCAGGCGCAGCAACTCCGTACGGCCCGCACCGATCAGGCCGGAGATGCCGTAGATTTCGCCGGCACGCACTTCAAACGACACGTCGCGGACCTTGTCCGAGCGGGTCAGGCCTTTTACCGTCAACAGCGGCGCGCCGATGGTGCGCGGGCCCAGGTCGATTTTCTCGCCCAGTTCGCGGCCCACCATCAGCGTGACCAGTTGCTCACTGTTGTAGTTGGCCATCGGCTCGACACACACCAGCTTGCCGTCACGCAGCACCGCAATGCGCTGGGCAACCCGGGCCAGTTCTTCGAGCCGGTGGGAAATATAGATAATCGCCACGCCCCGGGTCTGCAGGCGGGTGATTTGTTCGAACAGCATCTCGACTTCACGGGCGGTCAGCATCGCCGTAGGTTCATCAAGGATCAGTACGTGGCAGTCGCCAATCAGGTTGCGGGCGATCTCGACCATCTGTTGGTGGCCGATGCCAAGGCTGCCGACCAGGGTGTCCGGGTCGATAGCGTCCAGGCCGACCTGGGCCATGGCTTCAATGGCGGCCTTGCGCAGTTGCTTGCGGCTGATCCAGCCACCGTGGCTGGGCAGGTTATCGAGGAACAGGTTTTCAGCGACCGTCAGGGTTGGCAGCAGGTTAAGCTCCTGCATGACCATGCGGATGCCCTGCTCTTCAGCCTGGGTCCGGCTGCCTGGCGTGTAGGCCTGGCCATTGAACTGCATCTGGCCGTCGGTCGGGGTGACCAGCCCGCCGATGATTTTCGACAGGGTGCTTTTCCCCGCGCCATTCTCACCGGTAAGCGCCAACACTTCCCCACGATTGAGCGTCAGGGTGATGTCGGACAGAACCGGTTGGGCATAGGTCTTGCCGATACCGCTGACCGAGAGGACAGCGTTCGGTGCGGAAGA
The DNA here is from genome assembly GCF_013385435.1 of Pseudomonas sp. F9001. NCBI lineage: Bacteria > Pseudomonadati > Pseudomonadota > Gammaproteobacteria > Pseudomonadales > Pseudomonadaceae > Pseudomonas > Pseudomonas sp. F9001. Next base: position 81,358 of record NZ_JACAPX010000029.1, on the reverse strand, counting down.
TGACATAGGAACGTCTCCAGGCGTCCGCTCGGGTGAGCGGACGCTGTTTTGTGCTGCCGGGGAATTACTTCTTGAGGATGAGTTCGACCGGGGTTTCGATCATGCCATCCACGGCATCGACTTTTTCACCCTTGACCAGCTTCAGAGCGTTCTGGATACCGAAAACGGCTTGCTGGGCAGCAGCCTGGTCGGCGGTGGCCAGGACACGGCCGTCCTGCAGCATCGGCTTGATGGCCTCGATGTTGTCGTAGCCTACGACCAGCACCTTGCCAGCCTTGCCGGCGCCACGTACGGCGGATACTGCGCCCAGTGCCATGTTGTCGTTACCGGCCAGCAGTGCCTTGATGTTCGGGTTTGCCTGGAGCATGGCAGCGGCAATCGCGTTGCCCTTGTCGATTTCCCACTCACCGGATTGGGTGGAGACGATCTTCATGCCGGCGGCATCCATCGCGTCCTTGAAGCCAGCGGTACGCTGCTGGGCGTTGGTGGTGGTGGACACACCTTCGATGATGCCAACCTGGTCACCCTTGGTGAGGTGCTTGGCCAGTTCTTCACCGACCAGGCGCGCGCCCTTGCGGTTGTCTGGACCTACGAACGGGATATCAAGGTTTTTGCTTTTCAGTACATCCACATCAAGACGGTTGTCGATGTTGACGATCTTGATGCCTTTGTCGGAGGCCTTTTTCAGCACGGTGACCAGGGCTTTCGAATCGGCGGGAGCAATGACGATCGCGTCAACCTTGGACAGGATCATCTGATTGACGATATCGATCTGTGCACTGGTATCGGTTTCGTTCTTGATCCCGTTGGTGATCATGTCGAAGTCGGCGGCGTGGGCTTTCTGGTATTCCTTGGCACCGTCCTGCATGGTGACGAAGAATTCGTTGGCGAGGGATTTCATGACCAGGCCGACCTTGGGTTTGGCGGCGGTCTCGGCAGCAAATGCAGAGGAAAGAGGCAGGGCAGCGGATGCGGCAGCAAGCACAGCGACAGCAAGAAGACGTCCAGCAAATGGCAGCTTCATGGGTTCACTCCGATCTTATGATTATTGTGAGCAACGCTTGCACCGAAGAACGCTTCGGCAGCCAACCCACCCGGGCGGCTGATACGAGCTTTCACGACACTCGAGGAGCACCCCGTGAAACATCTCGCAAACGTTTGCGTTAGGTCAAACTATGAGAAGCTTGTCGAGATTTGTCAACGGGAGAAAACAGCCTTTTGTTGAATCCGCTTTACGCCCTGCCCTCGAAGCCATCCGGTACCCCCTTTAAACATCCGCGTTGCTGGATCGTTCTCTGAAACGACAGGTCGCGGCGTGCCTCCTGCGTTTAAAACCAAACTTTTCCGTCATCCTTTTCGGACAACCGAACACCCGTGCACCGCTTTGTTCGGAAAGCCGGACAGAAGACCAAGCCATTTACTTACAAATCAAACAAATATAGATATAAATCAATAGGTTAAATTCTATTGCCAAACAAAATCCCGCTGGTACAAATCCTGCTCTTACTCAGCACCTCGTGGCGTTCAGAACCGCCCGGGTGTTTCTAGATGAACCTGCATCAGCACTCATCAAAACTAGAGAGAAGAATAATGAAATCTGCGTTGAAAACTTTCGTACCGGGCGCGTTAGCCCTCCTGCTGTTGTTCCCCGTTGCCGCTCAGGCAAAAGAAGCTGAAACCCAGCAAAAACTGTCCAACGTGGTGATCCTTGCCACCGGCGGCACCATCGCCGGCGCCGGCGCCAGCGCGGCCAACAGTGCGACCTACCAGGCCGCCAAGGTCGGCATCGAACAATTGATCGCCGGTGTTCCTGAGCTTAGCCAGATCGCCAATGTCCGCGGCGAACAAGTATTGCAAATTGCCTCCGAAAGCATCACCAACGAAAACCTCCTGCAACTGGGTCGTCGTGTCGCCGAACTGGCCGACAGCAAGGACGTCGACGGCATCGTGATCACCCACGGTACCGACACCCTGGAAGAGACTGCCTACTTCCTCAACCTGGTGGAAAAGACCGACAAGCCAATCGTCGTGGTCGGCTCGATGCGCCCAGGCACCGCCATGTCGGCTGACGGCATGCTCAACCTGTACAACGCCGTTGCCGTCGCCGGCAGCAAGGACGCCCGCGGCAAAGGCGTACTGGTGACCATGAACGACGAGATCCAGTCGGGTCGCGACGTCAGCAAGATGATCAACATCAAGACTGAAGCGTTCAAGAGCCCATGGGGCCCGCTGGGCATGGTGGTTGAAGGCAAATCCTACTGGTTCCGCCTGCCAGCCAAGCGTCACACCATGAACTCGGAATTCGACATCAAGACCATCAAAAGCCTGCCGGACGTCGAAATCGCCTATTCCTATGGCAACGTAAGCGACACCGCCTACAAGGCCCTGGCCCAGGCCGGCGCGAAAGCCATCATCCACGCCGGTACCGGCAATGGTTCGGTGTCGTCCAAGGTGGTGCCTGCCCTGCAGGAACTGCGCAAGCAAGGCGTACAGATCATTCGCTCTTCCCACGTGAATGCCGGTGGTTTCGTTCTGCGTAACGCCGAACAACCAGACGACAAATACGACTGGGTAGTTGCCCATGACCTGAACCCGCAGAAAGCCCGCATCCTGGCCATGGTCGCCCTGACCAAGACCCAGGACAGCAAGGAACTGCAACGGATGTTCTGGGAATATTGATCGCTCCCGGGCCCGGCCGGCAACGGTTGGGCCATCCCGCTCGTGGCGTACCGCGAGCGGGTCTGATTTCCTCCGCTTTACCCCCGCGCAAAAAACCTTTGAAAAACAAAGCGTTCCTACACCAAATCGGCAAAACCACTGTCAGAAGAAATTCTTGAATTTTAAGCAGTTGCGAAATTGCCCACAGTTAAATACTGTATGCACGTACAGCCTAATAAGGAATACTCCGTGGCAAAGCCCTCTTCCGCAGCACCAACACCTCCTGATGCCTACCAACGACTGGCCGTTCGAGTGCAGAAAATCATCAACTCCACCAATGCCCAAAAAAACAAGGCGGCGTTGATTTTTCGTTTGCCGGAGGAACCGGAAGACGAGTGGGCACGACTACTGGAAGAGATAGCAGAAAACGATAACGTCACCCTCGCTTATCGCGATGACGGCGGCGTGCAGATTTTCTGGGTTGTGCCGAAGGAAGATTGAGTCAATGAGTGTCCGTTTTATCAGTGTGTTGTTCGTGTTTTTTGCTGTCACCGCTCACGCCCAAGCCCCCAGGACGTTCAGCGAAGCCAAGAAAATCGCCTGGAAGCTGTATGAACCGCAATCCACGGAGTTCTATTGCGGCTGCAAATACAACGGCAACCGGGTAGACCTGAAAGCCTGCGGCTATATCCCGCGCAAAAACGCCAACCGGGCGGCACGTATTGAATGGGAACACATTGTTCCGGCCTGGCAGATCGGCCATCAGCGCCAGTGCTGGCAGGATGGCGGGCGCAAGAACTGCACCCGCAAGGACGCGGTCTACAAGCGGGCCGAAGCCGACCTGCACAACCTGGTGCCGAGCATCGGCGAGGTGAATGGCGACCGAAACAATTTCAGTTTTGGCTGGCTGCCGGTACAAAGCGGCCAATATGGATCATGCCTGACCCAGGTGGACTTCAAGGCCAAGAAGGTCATGCCCCGCCCTTCCATTCGCGGCATGATCGCCCGAACCTATTTCTATATGAGCAAGCAGTATGGCCTGCGCCTGTCGAAACAGGATCGCCAGCTGTATGAAGCCTGGAACAAGACCTACCCGGTACAGCCCTGGGAACGCCAGCGCAATCAAACCGTGGCGTGCGTGATGGGGCGCGGCAATGAATTTGTCGGCCCGGTGAACTTGAAAGCCTGCGGCTGAACGAAAAAAGCGGGAGCGCCATGGCCTCCCGCTTGTCGACTCTTTACTGCGCAACCTTGTGTTCGATGACCTCGGACACCGTGTCATTCTTCTTCGCAGTCGCCAGTTTCTCGGTCAACTGCGCTTGTTTCGCCTCGGCCTCGGCCCTGGTGCTGAATGGGCCCAGCAGCACCTGGTCCTTACCGTCTTCCTTCGCCAGATAGAAACTGAAACCGTGTTCCAGCAACCACGCGGTCAGGTCAGTCATCGCCTGCAGCTTGTGATCCGGCGGCCCCACCCATACATCCCATTCTTGAGAGGCGATCGCGCCGACCGCAGGTTGCGCCTGGGCGGGCGCCTCGGCAACGGCAGGCCTGGCCTTGGGGGCGTCGACACTTTTACCTTCACCGCAACCGGCCAATGCCAACACCGCAATTGCCATCGCTACTTTACGCACTACCCTGCTCCTTAGAGGATCAAAGAGGCGACTTTATCATTCACTGTCTATTCTGGCCGTCATAAACGTTGGCTTAAACAATGCGAATGATGTATCGCAGACCTGTATGATGGCGGCATGGGAATTAATGCCGCCTCTATGCGTCCTAAAAGAGGCAGCCACAGGGAAGCGCTTCGCAGTAAGCTACACACATCCGACATCTGCCCTGTCTGAAACATGTGTCCTTCAAAGCAATCAAGGAGAAGTCCATGCTGATACTCACCCGCAAAGTCGGTGAAAGCATAAACATCGGTGATGACATCACGATCACCATCCTGGGCGTTAGCGGCCAGCAAGTAAGAATCGGCATCAATGCTCCAAAGGACGTTGCCGTGCATCGCGAGGAGATCTACCAACGTATCCAGGCGGGCCTGACGGCTCCGGATAAAAACCAGACACCTTGAAGCGCCTCCAGTAGCCAGCCCTTTCGTTCACTGTAACGGCTGGCGAAAACCTCTTTCAGCCTGTTCGCGGCTTCCCGCGGCCAGCGCGCCCTATTCCCTTGTTCCAGCGTCAGGCCAGCGTCATCCCAGGCCGACACCGCGTGCCATGCCACTCGCTGCAATCATCATCAGCACCAGCAGTAACGCCTGCACATGGCTGATGCGCGCAAAAAGACCTGCCTTGTGCAAATCGAGGCGCGTGCCACGCGCCAACGCGATGCGCCATTTGATAAAGCGAATCATCGGCGCGAGCTCCAGTAACAAAATTAATACAAGCAGCGTCATCTTCACGTGAAACAACGGCTGGTGCAGGTAATAATCACTGCCCTTTTCGTAGCCGCCGAAGGCCCGCAGGCCACCGGTTACCAATAACACCAGGGCACTGATTCCCCAGATGTTGTCCGCGATCAATACGCGGCGCAGGGTGGATGGGTCACTATCAGATACACCGCGCAATGCCTTGCCACGCGCAAGCACGGCCGACAATGCCATGGCGAATGCCAGTAAATGGACTGCTGCAAGAAACCACTGAACCAACATAAGGCGTACTCCCTTTTGTATGACACATGGCAGGAACACTTCTCAGTAATAGTCGCTGGCTGCGTTCTACGCATGAACCAGCCTGCAAACAAAGGGAACTTGTGGAGTTTTCCAGGGCCGAATCTCGTGACAAATCCCCTACAGTCTGCAGCGCGCCAAGGAGCACGTTGATGAGGCGTACCGTTAAACAGCCTTACTTATCCAAGTCTTGGTTGATTGTCACGCTGATCAGCGTGGCGTTTGTGGCGCTGGAGTATGGCCTCAAGTTCGAAATCGAAGGCTCCTCCGACAAAGCCTACTCATGGCTGGACCTGACGCTGTTCCTGAGCGCGTACTTGTTTTTCTTCTGCCTCAAGCCCATTCAGGTCGCCGTCCATCGCAGACTGTGCCGGCGCGCGCCTCACAGTGATCGCCGCAAAGCCTCATCCTGACGGCTTTGGGTTTCATCTTGAAGTTCGTTGCCCCAGCGCGGTGTATCCCGCAAGCGGGTTGAAACCGTCGCCGCAGTTGCTATCAGATCGCCGGTATTTACAGCTGCGCGACACAACCTATGCTTGGGCATGCACGGTCGGTGAAAGGTTGTAGCGCTGATGGACACACTGAGTAAAAGCGAAATCGAATCAGCACTGGCAGCGCGCCTGCCGAGCTACAAAATCGTCTGCACCCTGCATGCCGATGGCACGCTTTCCGCGATTCTCAGCGGCCCGGAAGCTGATCACTTTGCGGTGACCGGCATCGTCCGCGCACACCATCGAGGGCCGGAGGCGATTGCCAGGCTTGCCAGCGAAATCCTCAAGGAAATGGTCTTGTCCCGCCAGGGGCTCAAGGGCAACCGCCTGCAGACGCTCACTGGAAACAGCTCCAACGTTGAACCGCCCCTTTACGAAGAAGGCCGATCCGGGTAACCGGGTCGGCCTTTTTTTACGCCAGGCGCTGTAGATGCAACAGCCCGGCTTCGTCCCGCTGAACCTGTAGACGCTCATACCCGTCAATCGACGGATGCTCGGTGACCATGGGCACAAGGTGGGTCGACGTCACCACCATCACATCGGCCCCCGCCGCCTCGCCGGCGCGAATCCCGACGCTGGCATCCTCAAACACCAGGCAGTCCTGTACCGGTACTCCCAGCCGTTGCGCACCGAGCACATAACAGGCCGGATCCGGCTTGCCGCTGGCGACATCCTCCGCGGTGACCAGCACCGCCGGCGGGTTGATCCCGGCCGCCTGCATACGGCGCAGAGCCAGTGCCTTGGGGGCAGACGTAACCAGCGCCCATTGATCGCCGGGCAATGCGTTGAGGAATTCCACCGCGCCCGCAATCGCCACCACCCCTTCCACATCCTCAAGTTCAGCCTCGGTAATCCACTGCGCCTCAGCCTGCGCGTCCACACCGGGCAACGCCTGGCGGGTGATGGTATCGATGGCCCGGGCACCATGGATGGTCTTCAGAAAAGCCTCGACATCCAGCCCATGGCGTTCAGCCCAGGTGGCCCAGACGCGCTCGGCGGCGGCAATGGAGTTCAGGAGTGTGCCATCCATATCGAACAGGAAGGCGCGGTAACGGTGGGCGAATACAGCTGAATCGCGGGTGGACACTGCTCGGCTTCCTCTTGCTTTCGTCACCCGGTCTTGGGCGCTGACGAACCACTTGCCTGGTGCAATCTACGGATCGGCCCAAACGCTGTAAACCTTCCCTTGGTTTGTACCGGACTGTATGGGAACCCCGCCTGGATACGCGAACCCGCATTTCGCCACGCCTGGGCACACATGGCAGATACACCCCGGCGATTAACTACGACCACCAGCCAATCCGGCTGACTCACGCGTAGGAGCCTCATCATGTTCAATCTCTCGAAAGCTTCGTCCCTGGTACTCGGCCTGACTGTCATCGCGGGCCTCGGGCTGTCATCCATGGCGTCGGCCGACACCCACGCTGGCGCGGTCAAAGACCAGTCATCCCACCTGCTCGCCGAGGGCGGCGCAGATCGCCTGCACGAACGCGGCCTGGCGGAAGGCGGCGCTGAACGCCTGCAAGCAGCCCGTACTGTCTGATGGGTCACCGTCCAACCAGGGCAGCCTTCCGGCTGCCCATTGCATTACAAACTTGTCATCAAGCTGTCAGTGTTGCCCGCACCCTCACTTCATACAGTGAAGTCGTCAGTCACCCACAGCGGGTGACCCAACTTCCCACTGAAAATGAAGCGAGCCCGCCCATGAAACCTGCAAGCAAACTCTGCCTGATCGCCGCCAGCCTGTTGATGCTGGGGACCGGCGCCGCCGTGGCCGGCCCGATTGCACCGGTGAAAGCCAATAACGTAGTGCTGGTACACGGCTCCTGGGCCGACGGTTCCAGTTGGTCCGAAGTGATTACCCGCCTGCAGGCCGCCGGCTTGCATGTAACCGCCGTGCAAAACCCGTTGACCTCGGTGGCGGATGACGTCGCTGCCACCAATCGCGTACTCGATCAACAGGACGGTCCTACCGTGTTGGTCGGCCATTCCTACGCCGGCACCGTGGTCAGCGACGCCGGGGTCAACCCCAAGGTCAGCTCCCTGGTATACGTCGCCGCCCGCGCTCCGGACGCCAACGAAGACTTCGTCGCCCTGTCCGCCAAGTACCCAAGCACACCCGTGCGGGCCGGTGTGGTGGAGCACGACGGTTACCTGACCCTGAATCAGGACGCCTTTCTCAAGTACTTTGCCGCCGACGTACCCCACGCCAAGGCCATGGAGCTGTACGCCGTGCAACAACCGATCGCCAAGACCCTGTTCAGCGGTCGCACCGTCAACGCCGCGTGGCACACCAAGCCGTCCTGGTATGCGGTGTCCAGCAATGACCAGACCATCAACCCGGACCTGGAACGCTTTCTCGCCAAGCGCATGAACGCCACCACCATCGAGGTGCCATCGAGCCACTTGTCCCTGGTTTCCCACGCCAAGGAAATCACCGACCTGATCCTCGAAGCGTCCGGCCGCCAGCCTTAAGCCCTTCATTACGATCTTGTCATCATCCTGTTGGCTGGCTGTTTGTGTCGCCTGGTTACTGTGAACTCACTGCCGGATACCGGCAGCCAACCCTTAAAGAGAGATACCGCCATGAAACTGTTTATCCTCGGCTTTGCTGCCCTCCTCGCCACCGGCTCGGCCTTTGCCGATACCACCGCCACCACCTCGGTGATCCATGACACCCCCGGCTTCTTCATGCACATGGACGTGGCCAAAGTACTGTCGAGCACCGATACCTACGGCCAGTGCGGCATTGTCCCTGCGCGCCTCGACTACCTCGACAGCCAGGGCCGCGAACACGTGCTGGACTATCAAGTACAGGGCATCGGCTGCCCCAATGACAATTGATCGGGCTACACTTGCGCCACGCAAGAACTGCACATCACCAGGGCGAATCCCATGAATATCCTCGTAGTCGAAGACGAGCCCAAGGCGGGCAACTACCTGCTTAACGGCCTGCAGGAACTGGGTTACTCCGTGAGCCTTGCCCGCGATGGCGTGGACGGTTTGCACCAGGCCCTGGAAACCCCGTTCGACGTGATCGTGCTGGATGTGATGATGCCGAAGATGGACGGCTGGGAAGTGCTGCGTCGCCTGCGCAAGGAAGCCGACACGCCGGTGCTGTTCCTGACCGCCCGGGACGATATTGCCGACCGCATCAAGGGCCTGGAACTGGGCGCCGACGATTACCTGATCAAGCCGTTTTCCTTCGCCGAACTGGTGGCGCGCCTGCGCACCCTGACCCGGCGCGGGCCAAGCCGTGAAGAAGAACACTTGCAGATCGCCGACCTGCAGATCGACGTGCTCAAGCGCCGCGTCAGCCGTGGCGGCGTGCGCATCACCCTGACCAACAAGGAGTTCGCCTTGTTGCACTTGTTCGCCACCCATCAGGACCAGGTACTCTCGCGCTCGCTGATTGCCTCAAGGGTGTGGGACATGAATTTCGACAGCGACACCAATGTGGTCGACGTGGCCGTGCGCCGCCTGCGCCTGAAAATCGACGACCCGTTCCAGCTCAAGCTGATCCATAGCGTGCGCGGCATCGGCTATCGCTTCGATACGCAACCATGAGCAAGCCCCGGCATTACTCCCTGACGCTGCGCCTGGCGCTGATCTTCGCCCTGCTGGCGTTCGCCCTGCTGGCAACCCTCGGCGTGGCGCTGTACCGCGACCTTGAGCGCGAACTGATCCACCGCGACGACGCTGCGCTGATCTACCGCGTCGACCAACTGCGCAACCTGCTGAACGACAGCAACACCCTGGACCTGATCAAGACCAAGCCCGAACTGTTCCAGAACATGCTGGGCAACCGCGAATCGGTGCTGAGCATCGCCGCACCCGGGCAGAAACCGCTGCTGGAAGTGAACCCCGGCAACATCGACATGCCCGACGTTGCACCGGTGCCCCGGGACCACGCCCTGGAATTCGCCGACGTGCAGCATTTACCCGGCGTCAATGGCGTCCCCTTCTCCACCCTCGCCGCGACCATCGATTCAGGCGACCTGGGCAGCCTGCAAGTCACTACCGGGCGGTTGATGACCGAGCGCACCGCAGTGCTCGCCAGCTACCGGCTGAGTGTCTATATCCTCGCCAGCATCGCGGCATTGGTACTGGCGGTGGTCGGTTACCTGATGGTGCATCGCGGCCTGCTGCCATTGCGGCGCCTGGCCGTGCATGCCCAGGGCATCGGCGTCGGCAACCTCGCCGCGCGCCTCGACAGCCACGGCGCCCCCAAAGAACTGCTGCCGATGATTGATTCGTTCAACACCATGCTCGAACGCCTGGCCAAGGGTTTTGTGCAACTGGGCCAGGTCTCCACCGACATGGCCCACGAACTGCGCACGCCGATCAATAACTTGCTCGGGGAAACCCAGGTGGCGCTGCAGCAACACCGTAGCATCGAGGCCTACCAGCAACTGCTGGCCTCCAACGTCGAAGAACTCGAACGCCTGGCGCGCATGCTCGACAACATGCTGTTCCTGGCCCGCACCGACCCGGCCAGTGCGCTGCGCCAGCGCCAGGAACTGGACGCGGCCGATGAAGTGGAACGCATGGCCGACTACTTCGAAGGCCTGGCGGGCGATGTCGATATCAGCATCCTCGCCCAGGGCGCCGGTGTGATCTGGGCCGAACCGATGCTGCTGCGCCGTGCCCTGGCCAACCTGTGCGCCAACGCCATTAAATATGGTGCGCCCGCCTCTGAACTGCTGATCCAGGCCACACCCTGCGCCGAAGGCATCAACCTGACAGTGACCAACCACGGCGCGACCATCCCGGCGGAGCACTTGCCCAGGTTGTTCGAGCGGTTTTATCGCGTGGATGAATCACGGGAGCGTTCGGCGCATTCCAATGGATTGGGGCTGTCGATTGTCGCGACCATCATGCAGTTGCATAACGGCCGATACAGCGTGAGCAGCGAGAACGGTGTGACATGCTTCGCGTTGTTTTTCCCGGGACGCGAAGCCGAAAACCTCAGCTGACTTGCCCACCCGTTTCACTGATATCCACCAAGGTATTCCAGGCCGTCAGCAACGCAATCCGCAAGCCCTCGACCTGCATCGGCAATGCCATCGAGGCCGGCTCGGGTATTCGGCCCACCACCTGTTCGGGCAGCCACGGCACATGGATGAAACCGCTGCGTACCCCTGACCCGGCGAGCGCGTGCTGCAACAGATAGAACACCTGGTTGCACACGAAAGTGCCGGCGGTTTGCGACACGCTGGCCCCAATGCCGGCCTCGCGCACGGCCCTCACCATGGCCTTGCTCGGCAAGGTGCCGAAGTAGGCCGCAGGGCCGCCGGGCAGCACTTCCGTGTCGACAGGTTGCTCACCCAGGTTGTCCGGGATCCGCGCGTCGTTGAGGTTGATCGCGACCCGCTCGATGGAAATATCACTGCGCCCGGGGCCCAGCCCGACAGCAATGACCATCTGCGGGCGGTGTTCGGCCAACAGCTGAGCCAGGCGCTCGCCCGCCGTGGCAAAGGCACAGGGTAACTGCCGCGCGACAATCCGCACATCAGCGCCCAGCTGCACACCCTCCAACAGGCGTACCGCCTCCCAGGACGGGTTGACAAGGTCTTGGTCAAACGGTTCGAAACCCGTCAGCAATACAGTGCGCATTACAGCCTCACATCAGCAGGTAGAGCAGGACAATATTGACCACCAGCATCATCAACGCGGTCGGCATCTGTGCCTTGATGACCGCGTTTTTATCCGGCAGCTCCAGCAACGCCGCCGGGACAATATTGAAGTTGGCCGCCATGGGTGTCATCAGCGTACCGCAGTAACCGGAGAACATGCCGATGGCAGCCATCACCGCCGGGTTGCCGCCGTAGATGCCTACCAGCACCGGTACGCCAACGCCGCCGGTCATCACCGGGAAGGCGGCAAAGCCATTGCCCATGATCACGGTAAACAGTGCCATGCCCAACACATACACCATCACCGCTACCAGCTTGTAATCCAGGTTGATATAGGTGGTGGTGATGTGCGCCACCGCTGTGCCCACGCCCGCTTCGTTGAACAACAGCCCGAGCATCGCCAGCATCTGCGGCAGCACCATCGCCCAGCCCAGCGCTTCGGTGAGGCGCCGGGATTCGCGAAGGGCTTGCACCGGGGTGTCCCGCGTCAGCCAGCAGGCCAGCGCCAGTGCAATCAGGCAGCCGATACCCAGGGAAACAAAGGTGGTGTTCTTCGGGTCCAGCAGCGGCACGCCGCCGATCTCGGTGTGTTTGAGCAATACCGAGCCGATCACCGTGGTCAACGGAATGGCCAATGCCGGGATAAACAGTTTATGCCCCAGGCGACCAGCGCTGGCCCGTGCGGCCTTGTCATGCAACTGGGCATGCGCGCCGCGACCTACGCCGCCCAGGCCCGCGATGAGTGCCATCACCACCACGCCCACGCCGACCACCACCGAGGGCAGGCGCTCCCCCACCAGGAACGGAATGGCAAACAGCAGCCAGAACAACGAACTCGACCAGCGCTTGGGGTGGGTGCGATCCATCAGGATCATCCCGGCGGTAATCACCAGCAGAACGCCGGCCAGCCAGTACAGGTATTGAATGGAAATGATCATTGCGCCGCCTCCGCTGTGTTGGCCGGTAACAGCTCTCGGGTCAGCATTCGGTCAAAGCGGTGCAAGCGAATGGCGTGAATGATGAAGGCGCAGATCGCCGTCGGGATGCCCCAGACCGCAATGTGCAGAGGCTCCACATCAATCCCCGAACCCAGCAGGAAGGTGTGCATCAGCGCAATCGCACCAAAGGCGACGAAGATATCCTCGCCAAAAAACAGCCCCACGTTGTCGGTCGCGGCACACATGGCCAGGACCTTGTGGCGAAGCTTGTCGGGGAGTTTGCCATAGCGTTTTTCCGCCGCGCCTTCCGCCATCGGCGCCAGCAACGGGCGCACCATCTGCGGGTGCCCGCCCAGGCTCGTCAGGCCCATGGCCGCTGTGGATTCACGCACAAACAGATAGATGATCAGCAAGCGCCCAACCGTGGCCCGCTCAAAGCGCGCGATCCAGTTTTGCGCATGCAGGCGCAAGCCATGACGCTCCAGCAAGCCAATGACAGCCAGTGGCAACAACAGGATCAATTGCAAGGCGCGGGTCTGGAGGAAGCCGTCGCCCATGGTGGCGAGGATCTTTTCCAGCGGGAAGTGGGCGGCAAACCCGGTGGCAATCGCTGCCGCCGTGACGACCAGCAGCGGATTGAAGCGCAACACAAAGCCGACCACGATGACGAGTACGCCAATCAGCGGCCATAGGTTCACAACAGTTTGCATGGTGGTGAGGTCCTTAAGTGCGCGCTGCGGCGCCAGTAAAGCAGGTAGTGAACAAAGGGTTCACTGCAAGAAAACGGCGTGCAGCCCGGCTCGATTTTTTATTGTTGACCTGGAAGGTCGAGCGTCAGTGGCCGCATCTTTGCTGCTTGGGGAGGTAGGTGTCCAACAAGAAAAATTGTTGCTGCAATCCAATAAAGTTTGTGGGTGTTTGAAGCGTTAGAGGGCATTTGTCGGCCCGTTTGAAGAGAAGGCCCAGGCGCAGAACGTGCTCAGGTACTTGAAGTCCGATCAGGGCCTCGACGGCTTGGTCACGTGGTGAACGGTGACCCGCTAGCCCTCAGCCCAGGTGCTTCTGGAAAAAGTGGCGCGTGTGTCCTGGCGGGTACTCGGCAATATGCCCGAACTCGCTGAAACCCAGCTTCCGGTAGAACCCGGGCGCCTGGAAGCTGAAGGTGTCCAGCCAGATCCCCGCACACCCTTTCTCCCGTGCCAGCTCCTCAGCCGCGAGCATCAACCGCGAGCCCATGCCTTGAGTGCGCATTGACTCAGGCACGCTCAACAGCTCAATGAACATCCAGCCATAGGAAATTTTCCCGTAGAGGCCGCCTACCACTTCCTGGCTCACGGGATCGCGCAACAACAACCCGAAGGTTTCGAACGGGTTCTCACCGCACTGGCTGATGTTGTACGTCCGCAGCGGCTGGAGGATGGCCTGGCGCTCTTGCTCCGTCACCTCAAACGACAGTTCCATTGCCACGTCCATCTTGATCGTCCTGTGTTGAATTCCAGATCAGCCCACAAAAACACCACCCCTTCAAGGATTGAGTTTTTCCAGGGCCGCTCGCAACTCGGTGTTGTTGCCCCCCAACGCGCTGGTGGCGATCGCCGCGTTGCGCAGCAGGATCGATGCGGCGTGGGGGATGTGTTCTTTCAGCAATCGGTCGGAGGGGCCCGACAGCGTCAACGCGCCCTTGAGCTCACCGCCCATTGCAAACACGGGGACGGAGACGGCGGTGGTTTCCGGGTCGCGTTCGCCGAACGAGCAGGCCCAGCAGCGTTCACGCTCCTGAGTCAGTGTGGCGTCACCCTGGCGTGAGAACGCGCGCAGGACCTTGCCGGAAGCCCCGGCATGCAGCGGGAACCGCGCGCCTTCCAGCACCGAGACCCGCACCGCGCGCTTGGGCTCGACACGGAACAACACCACCCGGCTGCCGTTTTCATAGACGTAGAAAGACGAGGTCTCGCCGCTCTCTTCGGTGATGGATTCCAGCAGCGGCAGGATCACATCCCGCAAGCGGAACGAGGCTTGATATAGCTGGGACAGGCGCAGAGGTTCAGGCCCGACGGCGTATTGGCCGTCACTCAAGCGCCGCACAAACCCGGCTTTTTCCAGCGAGGTGATCAGGCGCAGGATGGTGCTTTTATACAAGCCGGTGCGCCGGGCGATCTCCGCCAGGCTCAAGCTCTCCTGGTCGATATTGAAGGCCGCGAGAATGGAAAACGCGCGATCGACTGCAGCAACGCCGCCTTCCGGACTGCCGGCTTGATCAGCAAGACTGTTGTTGGGTTCGGTACTCATGGCCACTCATTGGGTATTCATCGCCGGCGCAAGCGGCGGCATCATTGCCGTCCCGGTCGCGCCAGACACTTTCAGTCGCCGTAACATACCCTTTTGCGCCGGGGTGCAGCCACCGCATTATGCGTCCCGCAGGAAAAGCCGCAGCGACATAACCATCGCGGCCGCGACGAACATGATGCACCCCATCACCATCAGGCCCGCCGTGAACGAGCCGGTGTAGTCCTTGAGAAAGCCCATCAGGTAGGGCCCGACAAAACCGCCAAAGGCACCAATCGAGTTAATCAGCGCAATACCACCGGCAGCGGCCTGGCCACGCAGGAACTTGCCCGGCAAGGTGTAGAAAATGGTCTTGCCGGCAATCGTCCCCACCAGCGCCAGGGTGATCCCGGCCAGGGCGGCCACCAATGTGTCCATCTGCAAGGCGACCAATAGCGCCAGGCCAGCCAGCAGCATGGCCACGGTCAGGTTGAAAATCCCCTTGCCGGTGCGGTCCACGTGTTTCGCCCAAACCAACAGGCCGATGGTTGCAAAAAAGTAGGGAATCGCCGCCGCCCAGCCAATCATGCTGATCTCGACACCGTGGGCCTTGAGCATCTGCGGCAGCCAGATTCCAATGCCGTAGGAGCCCAGGGTAAAACTGAAGGTAATCGAGCTGAGGATCCACACCCGAGGGTCTTTCAGGGCAGCCTTGAAGCCGTGGCGGTGCTGGCCCTGGCTTTGCTCTTCAGCCAGCAAGCCGGTGAGCACGGCACGTTCCTGTGCCGACAGCCATTTGGCTTCGGAAGGCTGGTTGGTCAGCACTTTCAACGTGATCAGCCCGAGGATGCACGCCGGGACGCCCTCGATCAGAAACATCCATTGCCAGCCTGCCAAACCCCAGATGCCGTGCATTTGCAGGAGCCACACCGACAGCGGGCCGCCCACCAGGAACGAAATCGGCGTGGCCGCGGTAAACCATGCCAGCACCCGCGTGCGGTACTGCGCAGGAAACCACAGGGTCAGGAAAAAGATCACGCCGGGAAAGAACCCGGCCTCGGCCACACCCAGCACCAGGCGCATGGCGTAGAAGCTGTAGGGGCCGACGACCCAGGCGGTGGCAGCCGCCGCAATCCCCCAGGTAATCATGATGCGCGCCATCCACCGCCGGGCGCCAAAGCGGTACATCGCCAGGTTGCTCGGCACCTCACACAGGCAGTAGCCAACGAACATAATCCCCGCACCCAGGCCGAATTGCGTGGCGGTCAAACCCAGCTGTTCGGTCATTTGCAAGGCGGCGTAGCCAACGCTGGTGCGGTCCAGGTAGTTGAAAAAGTAAGCCAGGGCGAGCAGCGGGATCAGACGCCAGGCGGCCTTGTGCAGGACGCGGGTTTGCTCTGCATCCAGCACCACGGCGGTGATGGCTGGGGCGCCTGATGCAGGTGTCGTGACAATTGCCATGACGGGTTTCCTCGACATTATTGTTATTGGAATGGCGACAAAAGGACCTAGCGGACCACGCCACGAGCGCGCAAGGCGTCGACATCCCTGGCGGCATAACCCAGTTCTTCAAGCAACGCCTGCGAATGGCTGCCCAGTTGTGGCACGTTCAGGCGCGTATCGAAACGCCGGCCATTCATTTCAAACGGCAGCATCGGCACCTTCACTTCCTCGCCGTTATCCAGCGTCAGGTGCGCCAGGCCGCCGGAGGCATTCAGGTGCACATCGTCAAACAGATCCTGAGGCCGCTGGATCGGCGAGAACGGCAAGCCGGCCTGCTCGCACATGTCCATGATTTGCTGCTTGGGCAGCGTGGCCAGCCGCTCCCGCACCAGCGGCAGGATTCGCGAACGGGCATGCACACGCTGGGTGTTGCGCGCCAGTTCGGGGTCGCTGCCCAGTTGTTCAAAACCAAACGCCTGGCAGAAGCTCAGCCATTGGCTGTCACTCACCACGCCCATGAACACCTGCTCGTCATCCCGGGCGTTGAACACGTCATAGATCGCCCACGCTGAAAGACGGCTGGGCATCGGCGCTGCCGGCTGGCCGGTGGTCGCCATCTGCATCATGTGCTGGCCGACCAGGAACGCGGAGTTCTCGAACAGGCCGGTCTGCACAAACTGGCCCTCCCCGGTCGCCTTGCGTTGCCACAGTGCGGCCAGGATCGAGATGGCGCTGAACATCCCGCCCATCACGTCATTCACCGAGGCACCAGCGCGTAGCGGGCGGCCTTCGGGGCCGGTCATGTACGCGAGCCCGGACATCATCTGCACCACCTCATCCAGTGCAGTGCGGTGTTCGTAAGGGCCCGGCAAAAAGCCTTTCATGGAGCTGTAGATAACGTCGGGCTTGATCGCCTTGACCTGCTCAAAGCCCAGGCCGAGTTTTTCCATGGCGCCTGGACGAAAGTTTTCGGTGACCACGTCGGCGCTTTCGATCAGCTTGCGCACCGCCGCCATCCCTTCCTCGGTCTTGATGTCGACGGCGAAGCTTTTCTTGTTGCGGTTGTAGGTCATCCAGTAGCCGGCGCCCGAACCGGTCAACCGCCGGGTGTTGTCGCCAGCCGGCGTCGGTTCGACCTTGATCACTTCGGCACCAAGATCGGCCAGCACCAGCCCGCAGGTCGGGCCCATGACCATGTGCACAAACTCGACCACGCGGATGCCCGCCAATGGCAGCGCCTGGATCTTGTGATTCTGCGTGTTCATCGTACAGCCCCTGCGTAGTGGAAGTTCTTGCCCACGCCGGCATCCGGAATGAACCCGTAGAGCGGCTCGCCTGGCAGGCCTTTTTGCAGCCATTCACGTGCCGCCACCAGCTTGTCGATATCGACGCCGGTACGCAGGCCCATGGATTCGAGCAGGTAAACCAGGTCTTCGGTCACGATGTTGCCCGACGCGCCCGGCGCATATGGGCAGCCGCCAATCCCGCCCTGTGAGGCGTCGAACGTGGTGACCCCCACATCGAGCGCCGCCAGCACATTCGCCAGCCCCTGGCCGCGGGTGTTATGGAAATGGGCACTGCCAGCCTTGGCGCCGATTTCGCTGTGCAAGCGGATAAACGCCCGGCGCACCTGAGCCGGGTTGGCGTAGCCGACGGTGTCCGCCAGCCCTACCTCATCCACGCCCAGCTCGGCCATGCGCAGCGCCATGCGAATCACATCGTCCTCAGGCACTTCGCCCTGGATCGTGCAACCGAATACCGTCGACAACCCAGCCTCCACTTGCACCTTCGGGAAGTGTTCGTTGCGCAGGGCAATGACCTGGCGAACCTCCTCGAACACCTGTTGATGAGTCTTGCGGATATTGGCCAGGGAATGCGGCTCGCTGACGGAGATCGGCAGGGTGATTTTCTGCACGCCGGCGTCGAAAGCGGCCTGGGCGCCCTTGAGGTTCGGCACCAGCGCCGTGACAAACACGTCCCGGCGTTGACGCATATGCACCACTAAGTGCGCCGCATCGGCCATCTGCGGCAGCAGCTTGGGGGAGACGAATGAGCCAATCTCGATTTCCTTGAGGCCGGCGTCGGCCAAAGCCGTTAGCCACTGCAATTTCAGCGCGGTAGGCATCGTCGCGGCGACGCTTTGCAGGCCATCACGCGGGCCTACCTCGCTGATCAGAATGTCGATGTTTTTATTAGGGGTCATCACCAGGCCTTTAAAGGTCAATTCATGCTTGTTCTATCTGACAGAACGATGTTCTGAAATAAATAATGAGCGCGTTAATTTTCACTGTCAACGTCCGAAAAGCGCCCAGCGCTTTTTACTTATATTTGGTTGATCAGCGGGCAAGCCAATTCATTGCATTGGTCTGATATGGCAAAAGACAGGGTTGACAGCCCAAGAAATAACCTCGACATTTGTTCTATTAGAAAGCACATCGTTCTATCCAACAGAACAAAACAATAATGAGACAAGGCTTACCTCCTTTTCAGAGGTGCCTTGCCCGTTCCGTAGGAGTTGATCCTGTGAGCCTGTATGCCCCGCCTCGTGATTTGCCCACTCGCGTCTTCAGCACATTGCCGCAGGTTTTCTGCAAGGACGGAGACTCCGAGTGGGTGCACGCCAACAAACCCGGCCAGCGAGTGAAAAGCTTCCTCGAAGGACCGTCCTTCGATGTGCAGGGCAATCTCTATGTCACGGACATTCCCTACGGCCGGATCTTTCGCATCGACCCGCACGGCAACTGGACCCTGGTGGTGCAATACGACGGCTGGCCCAACGGCCTGAAGATCCATCGCGACGGGCGTATTTTCATTGCCGACTACAAGCACGGCATCCTGACCCTGGACCCAGCCAGTGGCGTCATCACACCGTTTCTGACTCACCACCGCAGCGAAGGCTTCAAGGGTGTGAACGACCTGTTCTTCGACGCTGGCGGCAAGCTCTACTTCACCGACCAGGGGCAGACCGGCCAACAGGATCCCACCGGTCGTGTATTCGCCTACGACCTGGAAAATCAGACGCTCACCTGCCTGATCAACAACGGCCCGAGCCCCAACGGCCTGGTCATGGACCTGGCGCAAAACGCGCTGTTCGTCGCCATGACCCGGGGCAACGCGGTGTGGCGCCTGCCGATCCAGCGCGACGGCGGCACAAGCAAAGTCGGGATCTTCACCGCACTGGCGGGCGGCGTGAGTGGCGCCGACGGCATGGCCCTCGACGCGCTCGGCAACCTCTACGTGTGCGATGCCGGCAATGCCTGCGTCTGGGTATTCGATCCCCACGCCGTACCGCTCTATCGCATCCGCAGCTGCACCGAGGGCCGCACCCTGACCAACCTGGCGTTCGGCGGCGAGGGCAACCGGCAACTGTTCATCACCGATTCGTCGACCGGCTCGATCCTGGTCGCCGACCTGGAGCACGCCGGCCAACCGATGTTTTCCCACCGCTGAATCCACCGGCACTGAACGCTGCGCGCAGCACGCAGGGACTTCGTTCGCCCTGAAAAAAGCCGGCAGTCACTTGCCTGGCGCCCTATAAGACCAACAAGAAGGCACACCCATGTTGATATTCCTGAGCTACGCCATGATCGTCTGCTTCATGTACCTGATCATGAGCAAGCGCCTGTCACCGCTGGTGGCGCTGCTGCTGGTACCGATCGTCTTCGGCTGCCTGGCCGGCTTCGCCCCGCAACTGGGCGGCATGATGTACGACGGCCTGAAGATGCTCGCCCCCACCGGCATCATGCTGACGTTCGCGATCCTGTATTTCTGCCTGATGACCGACGCAGGACTGTTCAACCCGCTGATCAAAGTGATCCTGCGCCTGGTCAAGGGCGACCCGCGCAAGATCGTGGTCGGTACCGCCGTACTTGGCCTGTGTGTAGGCCTGGATGGCGACGGCGCCACCACTTACATCATTGCGACCGCTGCGTTTTTGCCGCTGTACCGGCTGACCGGCATCCGCCTGCAAGTCATGGCCACCGTGCTGCTGATGTCGATTGGCGTGATGAATATCCTGCCGTGGGGCGGGCCGTTTTCCCGGGCGGCCAGTGCGATGCATGTGGACATCACCGAGCTGTTCGTGAGCATGGTACCGATCATGCTGGCCGGTGCAGTGTGGGTGTTGTTCGCCGCCTGGTGGCTGGGGCGCATGGAGTTCCGCCGCCTGGGCAAAGTGAGCATCAGCGAGGAAGAAGTGCTCAAGGGCTATGCGCATATTCGCCTGAGCGATCCGCGTTTTCTGTTCAACGTGGTGCTGACCATCGCCCTGATCACCTGCATGATGATCAGCCTGATGCCCTTGCCGATCCTGTTCATGATCGCCTTCGGCCTGGCCTGCCTGGTCAACTTCCCGTCCATCAAGCAGCAAAAGGAAGTCATCGCGCGGCATGCCGACAACGTGATGGCGGTGACCTTGCTGATCTTTGCCGCGGGGATTTTTGTCGGGATCATGGGCGGCACCGGCATGGTCAAGGCGATCTCCGACAACCTGATCGCGCTGCTGCCGCAACAGTCCGGGCCTTACCTGTCGGTGATCACCGCGCTGCTGAGCATGCCGTTCACCTATGTGCTGTCCAACGATGCATTCTATTTCGGCGTACTGCCCATCTGGGCACAGACCGCTGCCCACTACGGAATTGATGCGAAGGAAATGGCGATTGCCTCGCTGATCGGTCAGCCGGTGCACTTGCTCAGCCCGTTGGTGGCCTCGACGTACCTGCTGTGCGGCCTGCTGGACATCGACTACGGCGACAACCAGCGCGTCTCGCTGAAATGGACCGTGGGCACGGTGATGGTGATGTTGCTGGCGGCGATTGCGATAGGTGCAATCACCGTCATCAACTGAGGAACGACTGTCGCGGGCGGGACAGTCGCCTTTGCCGCCCGACGCGCTGGGCGCATGCCCTGGCCGCCGAGGCGATGTTTGAAACGTTGAAGGCTCGCCAGGGTATTTGAACAAGGCCACACAGCCCTATTAAATCAAGGCGAACACCCACCCGTGACAACTTCCCTCCTGAAAGAATCAGGCGAGTGTCAGGTGCTTTGTCGGTGATCTCCACCACGCAGCCACTCACGGGGACCGCCTGGCTGATTTGAAAGGTTGCGCTACCGGCAGGGATAAAACTGGCCACGTTGGCGCAGCTGCGAAATCAGACATCACTGCCCACTCGTCGCCTGCCGATACTGGCGCGGCGTAAACCCGGTCAACGCCTTGAACTGCCGGGTAAACGCACTGTGGTCGGTGTACCCGCACTGCAACGCCACCTCAGTGATCGGCAGCTCGGTATGCAGCAGCCGGTGCGCATGTTCCAGGCGTACCTTCTGGATCATCTGGCGCGGTGTCAGGTGGAACACGCGCTTGCAGTAGCGCTCCAGTTGCGCCACGGAAATCCCGGCGATCCGCGTCAGTTCACCCAACGTGACCCGCCGATTGAAATGCGCCCGGATGTGCTCGTCCACCGCCGCCAGCCGTTGATAGGCCGGGTGGGTTTCGCTGGCGGTTTGCAGGTCGACCGAGATGCCCGCCAGGCCGATGATTGCAGCGTCGCGGCTGTACAGCGGCCATTTGTGGGTCAGGCACCAACCCGGCTCGCGGGTACCGTAGAGGTGCAGTTCCAACTGGTCTTCGAGGACAAATCCCTGCTCCAGCACCCGCCGATCCTGCTCGGTATAGCCGGGCCCCAACTGCGCGGGAAATACCTCGGCGCTGGTTTTTCCCAACAGCGGTTGCAAGTCCTTCAAGCCGCACCGCTGCACCAGGGTGCGGTTGGCCAATACGTAGCGCGCCTGCACGTCCTTGATAAAGATCGCGGCATTGGGAATCACGTCCAGCATCGGCAACAGCAACCCCACGCCGGCCAGTAATTCTTCGATGGTCTGTGGACGATTCGACTCGCTCCCTTGGCATAGGGTCGCGAACGCGCTCTGCATCATGACGCTCTCTCCTGCATTTTGCGGACAGGCCAGGCGCCCGGCGGGCGGTGCCTGGCGAGCAGATTGCCGCATGGCGGTAGCCCTGTCGAGCACTCGCAATTGTGCTGATTTCGTCATCGCAGCCTGCGCAAAACATCAATCGCGGCGCCGTTGATGGGTTCACTGTATGGCCACTGCATGCCTATCCAATAACCCACAAGAAGGCGCCGCCATGTCAGCCCAAGGCAAGTTCAAGAAACAGCTTTCATTGATCGACCTCACCTTTATCGGACTGGGAGCGATCTTCGGTTCGGGCTGGCTGTTCGCGGCCAGTCACGTCTCCGCCATCGCCGGACCGGCGGGGATTTTTTCCTGGTTGCTGGGCGGCTTCGCCGTGTTGCTGCTGGGCATTGTGTATTGCGAACTGGGGGCGGCATTGCCCCGCGCCGGCGGCGTGGTGCGCTACCCGGTCTATTCCCACGGCCCGCTGCTGGGCTACCTGATGGGCTTTATCACGCTGATCGCGTTTTCAAGCCTGGTGGCAATTGAAGTGGTCGCCTCGCGCCAATACGCCGCGGCGTGGTTTCCCGAGTTGACGCAGGCGGGTTCCAGCAACCCCACCGTCCTCGGCTGGTTCGTGCAGTTTGCGCTGCTCTCGCTGTTTTTCGCCCTCAACTACCGCAGCGTGAAGACCTTCGCCATGGCCAATAACCTGGTCAGCGTGTTCAAGTTCATCGTGCCGCTGCTGGTGATCGGCGTGCTGTTCACCTTTTTTAAGCCGGAGAATTTCCACGCCCAGGGCTTCGCGCCGTTCGGCCTGTCGGGGATTGAAATGGCCGTGTCTGCCGGCGGGGTGATTTTCGCCTACCTGGGTCTGACGCCAATCATCTCGGTGGCCAGCGAAGTGAAGAACCCGCAACGCACCATTCCGATTGCACTGATCCTGTCGGTGCTGCTCTCCACTGCAATCTACGTGCTGTTGCAGACCGCTTTCCTCGGCGGCATCCCCACCGAAATGCTCGCCAACGGCTGGGCCGGCGTCGCCAAGGAACTGGCCCTGCCGTACCGCGACATCGCGCTCGCCCTGGGCGTGGGCTGGCTGGCGTACCTGGTGGTCGCCGACGCCGTGATCTCCCCCAGCGGCTGCGGCAATATCTACATGAACGCCACGCCACGGGTGATCTACGGCTGGGCGCAAACCGGAACCTTCTTCAAGATCTTCACCCGCATCGACGAAAAGTCCGGCATCCCGCGCCCGGCGCTGTGGCTGACCTTTGGCCTGTCGGTGTTCTGGACGCTGCCCTTCCCGTCGTGGGAGGCGCTGATCAACGTGGTGTCCGCCGCGCTGGTGTTGAGCTACGCCGTGGCGCCGGTATCCGTGGCCGCCCTGCGCCGCAATGCGCCTGACCTGCCGCGCCCGTTCCGGGTCAAGTGGATGGGCCTGCTCGGCCCGCTGTCGTTCATCATCGCCGCGCTGATCGTCTACTGGTCCGGCTGGAGCACCGTGTCGTGGCTGCTCGGCCTGCAAATCCTGATGTTCGTGGTGTACCTGCTGTGCGGCCGTTTTGTGCCGACCCTGCACCTGAGCCTGGGCCGCCAGGTTCGCTCCTCCGCCTGGCTGATCGGCTTCTACGCCGTGACCATCATCCTGTCGAAACTCGGCAGCTTCGGTGGCCTGGGCATCCTCAGCCACCCGTTCGACACCGTGGTCGTCGCCGCTTGCGCGCTGGGGATTTATTACTGGGGCGCGGCCACCGGCGTGCCGGCGCACCTGGTTCGCCTGGAAACCGAAGACGACGAAAGCGAAGCCCCTGAGCCCGATATCGGCCGGGCACAGCTGGCTTCCTGAGCCTCAGCCAACCACTGGATGGATTGTTCTATGAAACGAGTGCACATCATTGATTCCCACACCGGCGGCGAGCCCACGCGCCTGGTGATGACGGGGTTCCCGACGCTGGCCGGCGAGACCATGGTCGACAAACTCGACGACCTGCGCACCCGGCATGACCAATGGCGCAGGGCGTGCCTGCTGGAGCCCCGTGGCAACGATGTTCTGGTGGGCGCGCTGTATTGCGCGCCGGTCTCGGCCGATGCCACCTGCGGCGTGATTTTCTTCAATAACGCCGGCTACCTCGGCATGTGCGGCCACGGCACCATCGGCCTGGTTGCCTCGTTGCACCACTTGGGGCAGATCGCGCCGGGGGTGCACAAGATCGACACGCCGGTCGGCCCGGTGAGCGCCACGTTGCACGCCGACGGCGCGGTCACGTTGCGCAATGTGCCCGCCTATCGCTATCGCCAGCATGTCTCGGTGCAAGTGCCTGGACATGGCTTGGTCTACGGCGATATCGCCTGGGGCGGCAATTGGTTCTTCCTGGTTTCCGATCATGGCCAAGCGCTGGAAATGGACAACGTCGAAGCCCTGACCGACTACACCTGGACAATGCTCAAGGCCCTCGAAGCCCAGGGCATCCACGGCGAAGACGGCGCCCTGATCGACCATATCGAACTGTTCGCCGACCACCCCCAGGCCGACAGCCGCAACTTTGTCATGTGCCCAGGCAAGGCCTACGACCGCTCGCCCTGCGGCACCGGCACCAGCGCCAAGCTCGCATGCCTGGCGGCCGACGGGAAACTCGCCGCCGGTGAGCCGTGGATACAAGCCAGCATCACCGGCAGCCAATTCGAAGGCAGCTATGAATGGGAGGGCGAACGTGTGCGCCCTTCCATCACCGGCCGCGCCTACATGACCGCCGACAGTACCTTGCTGATCGACGAACAGGACCCTTTCGCGTGGGGCATCTGAACCGCCCCCGCCCCTTCAATCAAACTGGAGCTGAAACAATGAATACCACTATCTTCACCGGTTGCATCCCTGCATTGATGACGCCGTGCACCGCCCAGCGCAAACCGGACTTTGACGCACTGGTCGCCAAGGGCCGCGAACTGATCGATATCGGCATGAGCGCGGTGGTGTACTGCGGCTCCATGGGCGACTGGCCGTTGCTGACCGAGGCCGAGCGCCAGGAAGGCGTGGCGCGCCTGGTGGCCGCCGGTGTGCCGACCATCGTCGGCACCGGCGCGGTCAACAGCCGTGAAGCCGTGGCCCATGCAGCGCACGCGGCGAAGGTCGGCGCCCATGGTTTGATGGTCATCCCGCGGGTGCTGTCCCGTGGCGCATCGGCGACGGCGCAAAAGGATCACTTTGCAGCCATCCTCAAGGCCGCGCCAAACCTGCCGGCGGTGATCTACAACAGCCCTTACTACGGCTTCGCCACCCGCGCCGACCTGTTCTTCGAACTGCGTCGCGAGTACCCGAACCTGATCGGCTTCAAGGAATTCGGCGGTGCTGCAGACCTGCGCTACGCGGCCGAACACATCACCTCCAAGGACGATGACGTGACCTTGATGGTCGGCGTGGACACCCAAGTGGTGCACGGTTTCGTCAACTGCAACGCCACCGGCGCAATCACCGGCATCGGCAATGCACTGCCACGGGAAGTCCTGCAATTGGTGGCCCTGAGCAAGAAAGCCGCCAAGGGCGACGCCACTGCACGTCGCCAGGCGCGGGAGTTGGAGTCGGCGCTGGCGGCGCTGTCGTCCTTCGACGAAGGCTGCGACCTGGTGCTGTTCTACAAGCATCTGATGGTGCTCAACGGCGACAAGGAATACACCCTGCACTTCAACGACACCGATGCCCTCAGCGATGCCCAGCGTCGTTATGCAGAGAACCAGTACGCGCTGTTCCGCCAGTGGTACGCCAACTGGTCGGCCGAGCAGAACGTCGTTTAACACTATTCAAGGCAGCAAAGATCAAATGTGGGAGCTGTCGAGTTCCGGCGAGGCTGCGATGGGATCACTGCGGTGTACCTGCCAGACCGCAGCGCCTGCATCGCAGCCTCGCTGGGGCTCGACAGCTCCCACAGTGGATTCTCTTCGCCAAGCCCATCTTTACTTTCCAGGACTACGCCATGACTCTGACGGGCACCATGCTGATTGGTCAGCACTCCATTCCAGGCAGCCGCGAGGCCATCCGGGCGATCAATCCTGCCACCAACCTTGCGTTGGAACCCGCCTACGCCGGCGGCACCGCCGAACATGTCGAACACGCCTGTGCGTTGGCCTGGAGCGCCTTCGATAGCTATCGCGAAACGCCGTTGGCCGCTCGCACCGAATTCCTTGAAACCATCGCCAACGAAATCGAAGCCCTGGGCGATGAACTGATTGAACGGGCAATGGCCGAGACAGGCCTGCCCCGCCCACGCATCCAGGGCGAACGCGGGCGCACCTGCCAGCAATTGCGCACCTTTGCCCGCACCGTGCGCGCGGGTGAATGGCTGGATGTGCGGGTGGATACTGCACAACCGGACCGCCAGCCGCTGCCTCGCTCGGACCTGCGTCAACGCCACGTACCGCTGGGGCCGGTGGCCGTGTTCGGCGCGAGCAATTTTCCGCTGGCATTCTCGGTGGCGGGCGGTGATACAGCGTCGGCACTGGCGGCCGGTTGCCCGGTGATCGTGAAGGCACACGGCGCGCATCCTGGCACCAGCGAACTGGTGGGCCGCGCGGTGGCCCGGGCCGTTCAGCAATGTGGCCTGCCTGAGGGTGTGTTTTCGCTGTTGTATGGCTCGGGCCGCGAGGTCGGTATCGCGCTGGTCTGCGATCCGCGCATCAAGGCCGTGGGTTTCACCGGCTCGCGCAGCGGCGGTATTGCCTTGTGCCAGGCGGCCCAGGCGCGCCCCGAGCCGATCCCGGTGTATGCAGAGATGAGTTCGATCAATCCGGTCTACCTGTTTCCCGCTGCGCTGAGCGCACGCGGTGAAGCATTGGCACAAGGTTTTGTCGCGTCCCTGACCCAGGGTGCCGGCCAGTTCTGCACCAACCCCGGGCTGGTGATTGCCGTTGCAGGGCAAGCGCTGGACCACTTCGTCGGCACGGCTGCCAACCTGCTTCGATACAGCACTGCCCAGACCATGCTGACACCGGGGATCTTCAAGGCTTACGAAGACGGCGTCAGCGCCCTGACCCGGCATGCTCAGCTCGCAGGTACCGGTCTGCCGGCCGAAGGGCCGAACCAGGGACAGGCCCATTTGTTCGTGACCCAGGCCCGGGACTTTCTCGCCAATCACAGCCTGCAAGCCGAGATATTCGGCGCCACGTCATTGATCGTGCAATGTGCCAACGTCGATGAGGTCCGCCAGGTCAGCGAACACCTGGAGGGCCAACTGACCGCAACCCTGCATCTGGATGACGACGACCTGGCAACTGCCCGCGCGCTGCTGCCGACCCTGGAACGCAAGGCCGGCCGCCTGCTGGTCAACGGCTGGCCGACCGGCGTTGAAGTGTGTGATGCGATGGTGCACGGCGGACCATTCCCGGCCACCTCGGACTCACGCACCACCTCGGTGGGCACCGCCGCGATCCTGCGATTCCTGCGGCCGGTGTGCTACCAGGATTTCCCGGATAGCTTGCTGCCGACGGCCCTGCAACACGGCAACCCATTGCTGCTGCGGCGCTTGCTCGACGGTCAGAGGGAAGCCTAGAACATGTCCGATAACGTCATGCCAGACGTCGCCGTAGTGGGCGCCGGCATCATCGGCGTCGCCTGCGCGCTGCAACTGGCGCGCCAGGGCCGGCGGGTGGTCATCATCGATCAGCAGGAACCCGGCCACGGCGCCTCGTTCGGCAATGCCGGCCACCTGGCGACCGAGCAAGTGTTCCCCATCGCGGATGCGTCGATCCTGTCGCGTTTGCCCGCCATGCTCATGGACCCGATGGGCCCGCTGCGCCTGGACTGGAAATACCTGCCGCGTGCACTGCCATGGTTTACCCGGCTGCTGCTGAACCTGCGCCCGGCGCCCTTCCAGCGCACCGTCGCCGGGATCCGCGCGCTCAATGAAGGCAGCCTGGGCGCCTGGCACCGGCTGCTGGGCAGCATCGAGCGCCCGCACCTGATGCGCGAAGACGGCTCGTTGCTGGTCTTCGAGCGCGCCGAGTCGCGACAGGCCATTGATGCATTGCAGGCACGCATGAGTCAGCAGGAAGTGCCGGTGGACCACTGGCACGCCAGCGTGGTGCAGGACGCGGCGCCACAACTCAGCAAAGGGATTCAGGGCGGGTTGTTCTTTCCTCGCACCGGGCATTTTCTCGATCCCTATGGGGTGGTTTGCGAGCTGATGGAAGCGGCCAAGGCCAGCGGGGTGCAATTTCTCAAGCGCCAGGTCGTGGGCGGGAAGCTGGACGAGCACGGTGTTTCATTGCGGACCGACCAAGGCACCGTGGCCGCGCGCCAGGTGTTGATCGCATGCGGTGCGCACTCAGCCAGCCTGACCGGCGCACTGACTGGCAAAAAGGTCCCGCTGGATACAGAGCGCGGCTATCACCTGATGTTGCCCCATGAGCATGGACGGTTGCCGTTTGCGGTCACGTCATTGGAGCGCAAGTTCATCATGACGCCAATGGACGGCGGATTGCGGCTGGCAGGTACCGTGGAGTTCGCCGGCCTTGATCGCCCACCGAACATGGAACGCGCGTGGCAGTTGCATCGACTGAGCCAGGGGCTGTTTCGTCGTGACTTGAGTGCCGAGGACGCGACGCCGTGGATGGGGTTTCGCCCTTCCCTGCCGGACTCGCTGCCGATTATCGACAAGGTGTGCGAGGGCAAGGTGCTGCTTGCCTTTGGGCATCAGCATCTGGGCCTGACGCAGGCTGCGGTGACGGCGGAGTTGATTGCACGGCTGGCATCGCCTGCGGCCGCGTCCAACGGGCTGCCGGCGCTTGAGCCCTACCGGCTGGATCGTTTCTGAGATCATCGGAAACGTCTTGCTACTGTTTCGCACTTTCGGCGATACAAGGCAGGTCATTATCGTGCATGACCTTACGGTTACGCTCCGTTGAGAACCTGCCTTGAACAACCACACCTGTATGCAGCCCCGTCCATCGATGCGCAGAACGCTCCGAAGCGTTGCTTGCGGCATGCTCGCCCTATTGCTCTGCACGACAGCCCTGGCAGAACCGGGCATGCCGCTTGGCCAGAAATCATTCGAAGCGTATCGCACCGCTACCTTGCAATGGCTGCGGGACCATCGTGATTTCCAGGGCATCGACAAGGATGCCGAACTCAACTGGAACGCCCCGCAGGAATGGCGCCCGGCTGGTGCCCCCAAGCGCGGGATCATTCTCGTGCATGGCCTGGGCGACTCACCCTGGTCTTTCCACGATATCGGCAGCGCACTGGCCGCCCGCGGCTTCCTGGTCAGGACCGTGCTGCTGCCTGGCCACGGCACGCAACCGGCCGACATGCTGCAGGTGCGCATGGAAGACTGGCGCCGGGTGGTGGACGAACAGGCTGCGATCCTTCGCGCAGAGGTGGGAGAAATCTACCTCGGCGGCTTTTCCACCGGCGCCAACCTGGTACTCGACTACGCCTACAAACACGACGACGTCGCGGGGCTGCTGCTGTTCTCTCCCGCGTTCCAGTCCAGCATGACCTACGACTGGCTGACACCCCTGATCAGTTGGGCGCGCCCCTGGCTGCTGGCGCCAGACGCCAGCCGGCCACAACAGAGCCTGGTGCGCTACATGACAGTGCCCACCAACGGTTTTGCCCAGTTCTACCGCAGCAGCCGGCTAGCCCGCCAGGACCTGGAGCGGCGCCCCTATGACAAGCCGGTATTCATTGCCGTCGCAGCCCACGACTCAGTACTCGATACGCACTACGTGCTGGAGACCTTCCAGCAACGCTTCAGCAACCCCCATAGCCGCCTCGCCTGGTACGGCACATTGCCAGAGAGCGCCTGGGATACCCGCCGTGTAAAAGCGCGTACCGACTACCTGCCGGAGTTGCGGATCAGCCAGTTCTCCCACATGGGGTTGCTGTTCTCACCCGACAACGCTCTGTATGGCGAACAGGGCAGCCTGCGGTTTTGCTGGAACGGCCAGACGGACGACGCAACCCGCGCCTGCGAACAAGGGGCCGACGTGTGGTATTCGGACTGGGGCTACCGTGAGCCGGGCAAGATGCACGCGCGGTTGACGTTCAATCCGTATTTCACCTGGCAGCTTGGGGTGATTGACGAGGTCCTGGGCAAGCAGGACCTGGCGAGTCATTAAACGGCAAATCCGGTAAACCGCGTTTATCCCGCGACGCCCAGGAACGGCAGCGCCAGGTACAACTTGATCACGATCGCATTGGTGATATCGATGAAAAAGGCGCCCACCATCGGCACCACCAGAAATGCAATCTGCGATGGCCCGAAACGCTGGGTCACCGCCTGCATGTTCGCAATGGCAGTTGGCGTGGCACCGAGCCCGAAACCGCAGTGCCCCGCCGCCAGGACCGCCGCGTCATAGTTGCTCCCCATCACCCGGAACGTCACGAAAATCGCAAACAGCGCCATCATCAACGCCTGCGCAGCCAGCAGGATGAAAATCGGCAGGGCCAGCGCGGCGAGGTCCCAGAGCTTGAGCGACATCAATGCAATCGCCAGGAACAACGACAGGCTGACATTCCCTAGCACCGAGACTTCGCGCTCGAATACCTGGTGCCAGCCCAGCGCCGACAGGCCATTACGCAACACCACACCGACAAACAAGACACACACAAACGTCGGCAGCTCAAAGGCCGTGCCCTGGATAAAACCGCTGAGGAACGTGCCCACTTGCAGGCTGATGGCGAGCAGCGCCAGGGTCTCGATAAAGGAGAAGGAGGTGATCATGCGCTCTTGATTCGGCTGCTCGAATCCTTTTGGCCCACGCGGTTGTACCGGCGCCAGGGCGGGCGTCTGGACGCGCTTGATCAGCAGGCGAGCGACCGGGCCGCCAATCAGGCCGCCGAGCACCAGGCCAAAGGTCGCGGAAGCAATGGCCAGTTCGGACGCCGACGCCACGCCATACTTCTCGCTGAACACCGCGCCCCAGGCCGCGCCGGTCCCGTGCCCACCCGACAGCGTAATGGAGCCCGCCAACAACCCCATCAACGGATCGAGCCCCAGCGCCTTGGCCAGCGCAATCCCCATCGCGTTCTGGACCACCAGGAGCGCCGTCACCACCAGCAGGAAAATCCCCAGCACCCGCCCGCCTTTCTTCAGGCTGGCGAAATCCGCATTCAAACCAATGGTGGCAAAGAAAGCCAACATCAGTGGCGTCTGCAGCGACGAATCAAACCGGACCTCAATGCCAGCGAGCATACGCAGGACCAGGAGCAGCACCGCCACCACTAAACCGCCGGCCACCGGCTCCGGAATATTGTAAGTGCGCAGGAAACCGACTCGAGCGACCAGCCCGCGCCCAAGTAAAAGCACCAGGGAGGCGGCGACCAGCGTTGAATAGAAGTCGAGTTGAAGCATGGGGCAGCTCTCTGTAGTTATTTATGACGAATCGGGGCAGGCCTATCGATCCTTCGGAACAACACAGGAAGAGTAGTAGTACGACGCCATCTTTAACCTCGGAAAAGTCCTAACGTTGCCGAACGGAATCCCCAAGACATTCAGGCGAAAGACTTGCGAAGCGCAATCTGAAGGGGCAAGACGAGAAAATCGAGTGCATGACAAGGGCTGCAGAACTGCGTCTGGACGGGCGCTTTACAGGTCCGCGGCATCCTGCCGACTCAGCGCCCATTCGAATCTGCCCTACCTGGCCGTGCTTCTGTGTTGGCCAATGATTACCAAGGGACAATTGCGGCCGCTCTGTTGCTGGGCGTCGCAACGGCGCTGGCCGCGAACCTATACCCTGGGAATAAATATTCCCAATAAAAAAGCCCGCTCAATGCGGGCTTTTTTTCCATGATTATCCGGAAAAAGGTATGGGTTCAACCATATAGCAATCAACGCAGTCTGAAGTGATGACGTTATCCAGGATCAGAGGGGATTCGGTCGCAGGTCGAAGGAACCCCGTACGAATGGATGCGGTATAGACCCCAACGTTTACTGTATTGAGGCGAGCCCTTGCGTTAATCGACACACAATCAATGCTGTAATTCATCCCCATCCCCAAGCCGCAATTTTCACCACCTGAATTAATCACGCGGGTAGAGTCCTGCCCCTCGATGACGACACCCCAGGCGGTCTGTTCAGGATCGACACCTGGCTCTGTAGCCGTGCAATAACTATCAAGAATGGTGTTGTACTCACCACCGTTGTCCAGCAGCAGCATGCAGCGCCCAGTCCAGTCGACCGACGTGATGTTCTCGATCACACAGTGTTGTGCGTAGTGCAGATGCAGCCCTACCGCAGCGTCCCCGGTGAATTCAAGGTTGCGGATGTACACGTTTTTAATCGGGTCACATAAAGCCACGATTGCGCCCTGGGGATGATCACGTTTGATTACGCGATTAACAATCAATGAGTTAGCCAGCACATAAATAACCTGGCGAACCTCCAGCGGGCCGTCGAGTGGCATCGGGTAGGTTGCAAAATCGGTTGAAGCATCCGAGATGACGATCCAGGAACCGTTTGTGTACGGAGTGGTATCAGCCACGGAGATTTCGGTCGTATTGACGTAGGCCGGCGCGGTCAGATAACTGCCCGGGCGAACATTACCCTGGTAGTCGATGGCGGCATAACTCGGATCTGTTGGGTCCAGCGGGTTACGACCGATCCCTGAAACGTCGATAGTGACCTTATCGATCCCTGGTGCTGGCTCGATGATCTGCCCACTGTAGGGCCAATTGTCATCACGGTTTAGCAGGACTGTTGTCCCGATTGGGCAGTCAGTGCCATTGATTTGAATCCAGCGGTATCCGGCCTTCATCACCGACTGGAGTTGAGGACCGTTATCCGCAGAGGGATCCGGCGTAAAAACATAAGGGGTATCGCTGTAAATTGACATATGACTTCTCCTGATTTCCCATGGCCATTTTTTGGCGAAACAACTGTACATGCATACAGCTAAAAATTCTACGAAAGCAGCACCCTCTAGCTATTGCCCACCGACGCCGACATACGCATCACGCGTATCGGGCGCGTGATCTACGTTGTGGCGTTCAGGGAGGCTCATGGGAGACGGGAAAAGAAGATGCCGAAGCACGCTCGAAAGAAGCACAACGGGATAAATCGACAAGCCAGGAAGGGACGCCGAATTGTCATTTTGAGGAGGTAGGTTGCAAAGGCTTCGCAAATCGCAACAAAAAAGGGCGCACCTTTCGGTGAGCCCTTCCAGACCGCCCAGCAAAGCGGATTCTGTTTGGTCGGCGCGATAGGACTCGAGCCAGCGCCCCCCACCATTTGAAGGTGATCCCGAGAAATCTGCAACCGATTGATCCATAGGGGAAAATTCGCCCTTTGAAAGGCTACGAATTTCCCGTTTAACCTTACAAGAATCATTAACTTAGCGTTGTCTATTCCTACAGTAATCAACCATTCACAGTGTCCTGCCGAACCGAGCAACTCGAAATCCTCTCACTACACCGAAACACGTCTACAATTTCAGCAATTCGAACGGATCTTCGATTACCGCGATACAAAGGAACCATCATGCCACTTATCAATTTTCGAACACGTTTCGCGCTTTCGGCAAGCTTGCCATGACAAGTTGACTATTCTGGCGCGCAGATGGGCGGCATGATGCTGCCTCAAAAGGCGCTCAAGACAATAAATAATGCATGAAGTGTGCTTTTTTAAGTTTTGTTACTACAGGGATAGTCGAACATGCTTTTATTTTTATCAGCTGTTTTACTGTGCATTCCACTAAGAATATTCGTGCCTGCTCTTGGCGTTGAAATTGCGCCGTCTGACTTGCTATGCCTACTTATCCTCCCTTACATACTAATCATTCACCACAAGATAAATAAGTGGCTTCTGCTCAGCATAATTTTCTCTTTCATCTCACTTATATACATACAATTATTTATCCAGCCGGGAAACATCGCCAGATCTATTTTATCCATAGCGTTTTTCTTCAAGCCATACCTGGTCTATTTGCTGGGTAGAAACATTGGAGAGTCAAGCATTCACCCTGACAGGTTCAACAAGACATTAATCTATCTACTCACGGCAACCGCGCTTGCAGCAACGGTTGACGCGATTTTCATGAAGGGCCACGTTACTATATTTACTGAATTTGAGCGTATCCCAGGCGAAGTCATTTACGGCGCCGTCTTCGACCCTACATTTTTCGGTATGAAATTTCATGGTAGCAATGGAATAAATGGAATAGCTGTATTTTTTTCGACGGCATTCATGATTTGTCTAGCGCTAGGCGTAATCATGAAACCCAAAAAAAGCATACGGATTATTTCGTACACTGGAATGTTGTGCAGCTTGATACTCGTCCTAGGCAGTGGATCTAGACAAGCTGCATTTGGTTTAATCGTTAGTTGCTTATGTTGCTTCTTCGCGGGAAAAATGACAGTCGGCAGGATATTTAGAGCTGCTCTATACATCACGCTTGCCATCGTTACATCTGCAACCATAATAGCGATTTTTTCAGACTACTTTATTGAATTATTCGCCAAAATACTTTTGATGACAGACAACATCTACTCTGGAAATTGGGATGGGGTTTCATCAGGAAGATTAGGCCTGTACATGATAATTATTGATGACTTAATAAGCAGCCCGATATTCGGTACTGGCTTTGGTGGCTATGGGCTTTTTAACTCTGAGCTTGGCTACTTCGATAACGATGTGAGCACATCAGGTTATACGCCACACAATCAATATTTAGGTGCCATTTGGAAAATGGGAGGTCTTGCTGGATTGTTCTATCTGATATTCCTGTGGAGCATCGTAAAACCTTTCTTCAAAATCCCTCAAAGCGATGAATTTCAAAAGAGATTTTACATTGCAATGATGGCAATGGTCATACCATTCTTTACTGTATTCAATGTATTTCAAGATGGTCTTTCTTCCCCATCTACAGGCCCTATATTTCTGCTGATAATGGGTTTCTACTGGCGACGCGCATTCAACTTAAGCTCAAAAAATAATTCAACAATGCCTGCCCAACCTCACGCTGCACTCCATCCGTTAAATTAAAATAAAAGCATAAGCGGTACTATGCGAACGTATAGTCTTTTTAGAGCGCCTCGCGAGAAGTTATGACTGCCAGTCTTAGGCAGCCTTCGTGTCGGGGGAAATAGAAAGCCATTCAGGGGTTAATTTTTGAGAGAAGAAGGCCAAGACTCGGCCTTCTTCGCACTACCTCTTAAATGACATTAAAACATTGAGAGGCGAACAAACTCATAACACAGCTAGAGCTTATGATAAACCCCGCTTGCTAAAGATAAAGCAATCAACGTTCTCTGGACTCTCGTATGTGTCAAGAATTAGAGGACGTTCCGTTCTCGGCCGGATATAACCACTTCGGATAGAGTGGGTATATACGCCGACATTTACATTATTCCTGCGTGCTCTTGCATCGACAGCTACGCTATCAATACAGTAATTCATTGCACTGCCATTACCGCAAAATTCACCGCCGCTATTCACCATCCGGGATGAATCCTGACCTTCCATGACTACACCCCAGGCATTTTGTGTTGGCCCACCACCAGCCTCTGTCCCGGTACAGTAGCAATCAATGACTGAGTTATTACTACCGCCGTTATCAATGAGAACAAGCGACCGCCCAGTCCAGTTAACAGAGGTAATATCTTGAATAGTGCAATGCTGGCCGTAGTGAATATGAACTCCGACAGCAGAGTTCCCAGTGAACTCCAGGCCTCGAATTATAACGTTACGAATCGGCACGCACGTAGCAACAATGGCTCCATCCGGATGTCCTTTTTTGAGAACATTGTTGATCACCAGCGACCCGCTGAATACTCGAATAACCTGCCGAACTTCCATAGGTCCATCAAGTGGAAGCGGCTGCTTATGGAAGTCTGTTGAAGCATCGGAAATTACAATCCAGTCCCCAGCCACATATTTTGTCGGATCATCGACAAAAATTTCATTCTGATTCAGAAAAGCTTCCCGCGTTAAAAAACTTGCAGGCCGGACCTTCCCTTGATAATCAAACGCTGCATAGCTCGGATCGGTAGGTACTTCCGGATTTCGACCAATTCCGCTTGAGTCAATAAGCACCTTCTCGATGCCTGGTGCGGGCTCAATGACCAGACCGTGAACCGGGGTTAGGTCGGCCTTATTCAAGGGCACGGTAGTCTTGATCGGGCATACGTCGCGGTTAATTTGAATCCAGCGATATCCGGCTTGAATAATTGATCTGAGCTGAGGCCCATTGTCGAGCGTGGCGCTTGGCGTGAATACATATGGTGTTGCGTAGTACATAGACATGACTTCTCCTGATTAGTGGCTATCCTTAACCACTCGATATACTGTACATACATACAGCATAAAATCAAAGCGAAGCAGCCATATTTTTGTTTCGAGATTTCTCCGGCGTACGCCTGCCAAGCCGCAGCGCGGTCACGGCGTTCCCCCCATTCGTCGGTGATGGCGATAATTCGTTGAGCATGCGCTGAGTAAAGTTTGGCTCTACGGACTGCATGAAATCCTGTTGTCGCTCAGGCAGAAGCGCCGCCTTCAAGATCCCGTTGACCCGCTCTGCCAAAGCATTTTGGTAGCAGTCATAGCCGCCCGTCATGGAACACCGGATGCCGTGTTTCGCGTGCTGTTCCTGGTACATTCCCAAGCGATACTGGCCGGCTCTGTCCGAGTGATGAACCAGTGGCTGCGCGGTTTGAGCCTGATTCACGGCTCGACGTAACCTGCACTACCGACTCGGTGTGCAGACTTTCATGGACCTGGTAACCACGACCTTTCGCGAAAAAGCATCCGTCACAAGTCTCAGATAGGCCACACCTTCCTGAACGGGCAGCTAGGTGATGTCAGCTACCCGGATTTTTTCCGGACCGATTGGAACAACCTGATCAGGACCCGGTTTAAGTAGGTGCGGATAGCGCAGAAAGCGATGATGACTGTCGGTCGTCTTGTGCTACGCCCGCTCGCGGACCACCAGTAAACGCCTTCGGTGCAGGATCG
Organism: Pseudomonas sp. F9001; assembly: GCF_013385435.1. Lineage (NCBI taxonomy): Bacteria > Pseudomonadati > Pseudomonadota > Gammaproteobacteria > Pseudomonadales > Pseudomonadaceae > Pseudomonas > Pseudomonas sp. F9001. The sequence continues at coordinate 44,401 of NZ_JACAPX010000029.1, read as the reverse complement.
AAAACAGCCGATCTCGCCCCACTTGCAGTTCAGTTGAGGCTGGCAACGCAGCAAGTGGTGCGGCTTTCGGGTACCCAGACGCGGCCGACGCTGACTTTTTTGTTGAACGAAGTCGGCAACTTTCTGATCCAGAACCAGGCGAGTTGCATCGGTGCGATTGCGTTTGCAGTAAGCCTGTCGGCTTATCCCCAAGCACTGGCAAGCCCTGCTGATGCTCAGGTTCTGGATTGGTTTATGCGCGAGGAATTGCCGGGACGCTTTTTTTACGACAGAGAGACCATAGGCGTTTTTCAAGACAGCCACGACCGCCTCGAAAAACTGCGCTTTCTGATTGGAAAACGCCAACTGTTCTTCAAGCATCTTTGATGCGTTGCCATGGCGTTAGTGGTCGGTTTCTGTCGGGCACAGAACCCATCCCGGCGAGCCAATCGATGTGCCGGGGCTCCACTCTTGCCGACCACGCTTGCGTAACCACGTCAGAACGGTGGTTTTGCCTTGAATCCGGTAGCGCTCTTGAGCCTATTTGCAGCCCAGCTCGCCGTTTCGACTTGGTCGACGACCGACAATTTAAAGGTCAGCGTGTAGTCTCGATGGCTACGCCTTTTTCCTGTCTCCATTACGCCCTCCTGGAAATAGATCAGAAGGTGTAGACCTCATTCAGGACGAAACACAGGCAACAAAAAAGGGCCCACCTTTCGGTGAGCCCTTCTAGACCGCCCAGCAGAGCGGATTTTGTTTGGTAGGCGCGATTGGACTCGAACCAACGACCCCCACCATGTCAAGGTGGTGCTCTAACCAACTGAGCTACGTGCCTGCTGTGAGGCGGCATTCTACGGAATTCCCGAGGGGTGTCAACACCTTTTTTGCAGCTAAGCCTATGAATATGCGAATTTTTTATTTGTGGCCAGCACAACGGTATTTTCCGGCGGCTGGCAGCGGATTTTCAACTCAGGTAGGATCGGCGCACTCGTAAAAAATATAAAACAGAGGTTCCAGGATGGCGAACACCCCCTACCCCCAGTCGTATTACGCCGCGTCTGCGAATGCGGTACCTCCTCGCCCAGAGCTGCAAGGTGAAGTTGAAACCGATGTGTGCGTGATTGGCGCCGGTTATACCGGCCTGTCCAGCGCGCTGTTCCTGCTGGAAAACGGCTTTCGCGTGACAGTGCTGGAAGCTGCCAAGGTAGGCTTTGGCGCGTCGGGCCGTAATGGTGGGCAGATCGTCAACAGCTACAGCCGTGATATCGATGTGATCGAGCGCAGTGTCGGCCCCCAGCAGGCGAAATTACTCGGCGACATGGCATTTGAAGGCGGCAGGATCATTCGGGAGCGGGTGGCCAAGTATCAGATCCAGTGCGATCTGAAGGACGGCGGTGTGTTCGCGGCACTGAACAGCAAGCACATGGACCACCTGGAGTCGCAGAAGCGCCTGTGGGAGCGCTACGGCCACACCCAGCTGGAGTTGCTGGACGAGCGGCGCATTCGCGAGGTGGTCGCCTGTGACAACTATGTGGGCGGCCTGCTCGACATGAGCGGCGGGCACATTCACCCGCTGAACCTGGCGCTGGGCGAAGCGGCAGCCGTGGAGTCCCTGGGCGGCACCATTTATGAGCAGTCGGCGGCGACTCGCATCGAGCGCGGCGCCAATCCGGTGGTGCATACGGCGCACGGCAAGGTCAGGGCCAAGTTCATTATTGTCGCGGGCAACGCCTATCTGGGGAACCTGGTTCCGGAACTGGCGGCCAAGTCGATGCCGTGTGGTACGCAGGTGATTACCACCGCGCCACTGGGCGATGAACTGGCGAAGACACTGCTGCCACAGGATTACTGCGTCGAAGACTGCAATTACCTGCTGGACTACTACCGCCTGACGAGCGACAAGCGCCTGATCTTCGGCGGTGGCGTGGTGTACGGCGCGCGTGACCCGGCGAATATCGAGGCGATCATCCGGCCGAAGATGCTCAAGGCCTTCCCGCAACTCAAGGACGTGAAGATCGACTACGCCTGGACAGGCAATTTCCTGCTGACCTTGTCGCGCCTGCCGCAGGTCGGTCGCCTGGGGGATAACATCTACTACTCCCAGGGCTGTAGCGGCCATGGCGTGACGTATACCCACTTGGCGGGCAAGGTACTGGCGGAAGCGCTAAGAGGCCAGGCAGAACGTTTTGATGCGTTTGCCGGCCTGCCGCACTACCCCTTCCCCGGCGGACAACTGTTGCGCACGCCGTTTGCGGCGCTGGGGGCCTGGTATTACGGGTTGCGGGACAAGCTGGGATTCTGAGCCCGGACCACGGGGCTGGCTTGCCGGCCCCTGTACTTGCCGCGCCGGCACCCAATCGCAGACACAAAAAACCCCGGTCTTTCGACCAGGGTCTTTGCTATCGATCCAACCAAGCCAGCGGCTTGCTTTGGCGTCTCAGGGCGTTCAGTGGGCCCTGGAACAGATATGGCGCAGCGGACGGGACTCGAACCCGCGACCCCCGGCGTGACAGGCCGGTATTCTAACCGACTGAACTACCGCTGCGTATCGCTCAGACTGCTGAAGTGTCACCTTCAACCGCCTTCAAACATCTGACTGACCAACCTTGGCTGTTCAATCTCAAATCTGAAACATCAGACCTGGAAAATATGGCGCAGCGGACGGGACTCGAACCCGCGACCCCCGGCGTGACAGGCCGGTATTCTAACCGACTGAACTACCGCTGCGCGTCGGTGCAACCTTTAACGTTGCGTCTTGCCCTAGGGCAAAACTCTCAAGAAGTGGTGGGTGATGACGGGATCGAACCGCCGACCCTCTGCTTGTAAGGCAGATGCTCTCCCAGCTGAGCTAATCACCCTTTGCTTCGTTGAGGCCGCGAAATTTACGCAGGTAGCGGACCTAAGTCAATAGCCTGCTTGAAGTTTTTCTGAAAAAGACAAAATTGCTTCAGGACCGCGACCCGCCCTACTCGGTGTAAATCATCTTCTTGCTCATGCCGCCGTCGACGACGAACTCTTGCCCGGTGACAAACCCGGCATTGCGCGACAGCAACCACGCCACCATCGCCGCTACGTCTTCCACAGTGCCTACCCTGCCCGCCGGGTGCTGGGCGTGATCCGCATCCGTCAGCGGCTCGGCACGGCGTGCAGCCGGGTCACGGGCATCGATCCAGCCCGGGCTGACGGCATTGACCCGTACTTCCGGCCCGAGGCTGATAGCCAACGCGTGGGTCAGGGCCAGCAAACCGCCCTTGCTCGCCGCATAGGCTTCGGTGTCCGGTTCCGACTGGCGTGCCCGGGTCGACGCCAGGTTGACGATGGCGCCGCCGTGGGCCCGCAGGTAGGGCGCACAGTGCTTGGCCAGCAACATGGGACCACTGAGGTTCACCGCCAGTACACGATTCCAGTAAGCCAGGTCGAGACTTTCCAGGGTGATGTTGCGCGGGTCGGCCACGGCGGCATTGCACACCAGCGCATCCAGGCGCCCGAACTGGCCAAGTACCTCGGCCACGCCCTGGGCAACCTGCCGCTCATCGGCCACGTCCATGGTAATAAACCAGGCGTTGTCGCCGAGCACCTTGGACACCTTGGAACCGCGCTCACGGTCCAGGTCCGTCAATACCACCTGCCAGCCTTCGCTGATCAACCAGGCGGCAATCCCCAGGCCGATGCCCCGCGCCGCGCCGGTCACCAGCGCGACCCGCCCGTTACTGGCGCTCGCCGCCTCCATGGACCACTCGATCACAGGGCAGCCAACCCACGGGCCAGGTCGGCCTGCAGGTCAGCGACGTCTTCCAGGCCCACGGCAATGCGGATCAGGCTGTCACGAATCCCGGCAGCTTCACGCTCCTGCGGCGCCAGGCGGCCGTGGGAGGTGGTGCTCGGGTGAGTGATAGTGGTCTTGCTGTCACCCAGGTTGGCGGTGATGGAGATCAGGCGAGTCGCATCGATAAAGCGCCAGGCGCCCTCTTTGCCGCCCTTGACCTCGAAACTCACCACGGCGCCGAAGCCACGCTGCTGGCGCTGGGCCAACTCGTGTTGCGGGTGGCTCTTGAGGCCGGCGTAGTGGACCTTCTCGATACCGTCCTGCTGCTCCAGCCACTCGGCCAGGGCCTGGGCGTTGGCACAATGGGCCTTCATCCGCAGGCTCAGGGTCTCCAGGCCTTTAAGGAAGATCCAGGCGTTGAACGGGCTCAGGGTCGGGCCGGCGGTGCGCAAGAAGCCCACCACTTCCTTCATCTGCTCGCTGCGGCCGGCAACCACGCCACCCATGCAACGGCCCTGGCCGTCGATGAACTTGGTGGCCGAGTGCACAACGATGTCTGCGCCCAGCTTCAGCGGCTGCTGCAATGCAGGGGTGCAGAAGCAGTTGTCGACGATCAGCATCGCGCCCTTGGCGTGGGCCACTTCAGACAATGCGGCAATGTCCACCAGCTCGGCCAACGGATTGGACGGCGACTCGACGAACAGCAATTTGGTGTTGGCCTTGATGGCCGCGTCCCAGCCGGACAGGTCCGCCAGCGGCACGTAGTCGACTTCAATACCAAAACGCTTGAAGTACTTTTCGAACAGGCTGATGGTCGAACCAAACACGCTGCGCGACACCAGGACGTGGTCGCCGGCGCTGCACAGGCTCATGACTACCGCGAGAATCGCGGCCATGCCCGTGGCAGTGGCGACAGCTTGCTCGGCGCCTTCCAGCGCGGCGATACGCTCTTCGAACGCGCGCACGGTCGGGTTGGTGTAACGCGAATAAACGTTGCCCGGCACTTCACCGGCAAAACGCGCAGCGGCGTCGGCCGCAGTGCGGAACACATAGCTGGAGGTAAAGAACATCGGGTCACCGTGCTCACCTTCCGGGGTGCGGTGCTGGCCGGCGCGCACAGCCAGGGTATCGAAAGCTACGCCATCGAGGTCGCTGTCCAAGCGACCGGCATCCCATTCCTGACTCATGCTCTACTCCTCAACTCGAATGCTTTATCAAAGATACAAAACCGGCCCCTCAGGGCCGGTGTCTACTCAGTTGTTGTACAGGTCGATGATCGCGCTGACCGCCTGGGTCTTGATCTTCGAGGAATCGTTACGGGCCTGCTCGATCTTGTTCAGGTAGGCCTCGTCGACATCGCCGGTGACGTACTTGCCGTCGAACACCGCGCAATCGAACTCCTCGATCTTGATCTTGCCACCACCGACGGCTTCGATCAGGTCCGGCAGGTCCTGGTAGATCAGCCAGTCGGCGCCGATCAGGTCCGCAACGTCCTGGGTCGAACGATTGTGGGCGATCAGTTCGTGGGCGCTCGGCATGTCGATGCCGTACACGTTCGGGTAACGCACGGCAGGCGCGGCGGAACAGAAGTAAACGTTCTTCGCACCGGCTTCGCGGGCCATCTGGATGATCTGCTTGCAGGTGGTGCCGCGTACGATGGAGTCATCCACCAGCATCACGTTCTTGCCGCGGAACTCCAGCTCGATCGCGTTGAGCTTCTGGCGCACCGACTTCTTGCGCGCAGCCTGGCCAGGCATGATGAAGGTACGGCCGATGTAACGGTTCTTGACGAAGCCTTCGCGGAATTTCACGCCCAGGTGGTTCGCCAACTCCAGCGCAGCGGTGCGGCTGGTGTCCGGGATCGGGATAACCACGTCGATGTCGTGATCCGGGCGCTCGCGCAGGATCTTGTCCGCCAGCTTCTCGCCCATGCGCAGGCGCGCCTTGTACACCGAAACACCGTCGATGATCGAATCCGGACGCGCCAGGTAGACGTGTTCGAAGATGCACGGGGTGAGTTTCGGGTTCAGTGCGCACTGACGGGTGTGCAGCTTGCCGTCTTCAGTGATGTAGACCGCTTCGCCCGGCGCCAGGTCGCGAATCAGGGTAAAGCCCAGCACGTCCAGGGACACGCTTTCGGAAGCGATCATGTACTCGACGCCTTCGTCGGTATGACGCTGGCCGAACACGATCGGGCGGATGCCGTGGGGGTCGCGGAAACCGACGATACCGTAGCCGGTCACCATCGCCACTACCGCATAGCCACCGACGCAACGGTTGTGCACGTCAGTCACGGCAGCGAACACGTCTTCTTCGGTCGGCTGCAGCTTGCCGCGCTGGGCCAGTTCGTGGGCGAACACGTTCAGCAGTACTTCGGAGTCCGAGTTGGTGTTGACGTGGCGCAGGTCAGATTCGTAAATCTCCTTGGCCAGTTGTTCAACGTTGGTCAGGTTGCCGTTGTGCGCCAGGGTGATGCCATAGGGCGAGTTGACGTAGAACGGCTGGGCTTCGGCCGAGGTCGAGCTGCCCGCTGTCGGGTAGCGCACGTGGCCAATGCCCATGTGCCCGACCAGGCGCTGCATGTGGCGCTGATGGAACACGTCACGCACCAGACCATTGTCCTTGCGCAGGAATAACCGGCCGTCGTGGCTGGTCACAATACCGGCAGCATCCTGGCCGCGGTGCTGGAGGACGGTTAGCGCGTCATACAGCGCCTGATTCACGTTCGACTTACCGACGATACCGACGATGCCACACATGCGACGCAACCCCTACTTAATGAATCTTGACTGAACACAACTTACTGAGGCGTTTTGGCCGGCAAGAGGTGTTCCTTGAACGGAAGATCAGCGGGTACGCTGATCCCGCTGGCCAGCCACTGACTGCTCCACCCCAAAATGAGGTTTTTGGACCAATCTGCAACCAATAGAAATTTTGGCACGAGTACCGACTCCTGCCACCACGAATCCTGCTGTACCGGCCCCAGGCTCAACAGCCCGACCGCCACGACCACCAGCAAGCCGCCACGCGCGGCGCCGAAGGCCATGCCGAGAAATCGATCGGTCCCGGAGAGGCCGGTGACGCGTATCAATTCGCCGATAAGATAATTGACCATTGCCCCCACCAACAACGTGGCGATGAACATGATGGCGCAGCCCGCGATGACGCGAGCCGAAGGTGTCTCGATGTATCCGGCCAGGTAGACAGACAATGAACCGCCGAACATCCAGGCTACAACTCCTGCGATGATCCATGTCAGCAGCGACAATGCTTCTTTGACGAAGCCGCGGCTCAGACTGATCAAAGCGGAGATGGCGACGATTGCAACGATCGCCCAATCAACCCAGGTAAATGGCACAGTTCAGCCTACAGACGGATAAGGCGGCGCATTTTAGCAGAGCGCTGGGCTATCGGTAAGCTGTGATTGGCAGTGCATTTGAAATCAATGAGTTATAGGGGAAACCGGCCTGTTGCGGCACACCCAAAACACTTGTGGGAGCGGGCGTGCTCGCGAAGGCGGTGGGGCAGCCAATAAATCTGCTGACTGATACACCGCTTCGCGAGCAAGCCCGCTCCCACATTGACCGCATTCCAGCTTGAATCCTTGCAGCCTCAGCCTTTTTCGGGCTGGAAGCGAACCACAAAACCCTTGAGGTTCTGCTGGCGATCCAACAGGTCCCGCAAGCGATCGGCTTCAGCCCGCTCGATCAGCGGCCCGATGAATACCCGGTTCTTGCCATCGGCGCTGCGGATATAGGCGTTGTAACCCTGGGTGCGCAGCTTCTTCTGCAACGCATCAGCACTTTCGCGGTTAGCCAGGCTGGCCAGCTGGATCGACCAACTGATCGGCAAGCCATTCGGGTCAATACGGCTCTGGCCCACGTCCGGCTTGCCCGGTGCCGCAGGTTGCGGGGCCACAGGTTTTGGCGCTGGCGCCGGCGCCGCAGGCTTCGCAGCAACTGCAGGAGCAGGCGCAGGCTTAACCACCGGCACGCTCGGCTGCACCGGCATCGACGGCGCTTGCTGTGCAGCCACTTCGTCATCGGTCGGCACCGGCTCTTCTTCCGGCAGCGCTTGCGGCTCGGGAACCACCACCGGCTCAACCTGAACCTGAGGCACCGCAGGCGCCTGGGGCGCAGCTGGCGCTTCAACGGTCACTTGGCGCTGCTCATCCTGACGGGAAAACAGCATCGGCAGGAAAATCACCGCCAACGCCACCAGGACCAGGGCTCCAACCATTCGCTGCTTGTATGCGCTATCCAGTAATGCCATGTGCAGCTTCCTCCGTGGAGCGCCGGGCCAACCATTCGAGCGCCTCGGCAACACAATAAAATGATCCGAACAACAGAATCTCATCCTCAGGCGTCGCAACCGCGCACTGGGCTTCCAGGGCGGCTGTCACGCTTGCATGGGACGTCACGGACGCGCCAAGGTTCTGCAAGGCAACCTGCAACTCGATGGCAGGACGACTGCGGGACGTATCCAGCGGTGCAACCGCCCAGGCCTGGACGTCGCCCAGCAAGGGTGCAACCACGCCGTCCAGGTCCTTGTCGGACAACAATCCGAACACCGCGAGGCGGCGACCGGCGGGCGGCGTGCGTGCCAGGCGCCTGGCCAGGTATTCAGCGGCGTGAGGGTTATGCCCCACGTCCAGCAGCAGGTTCAGGCGCTTGCCCTCCCAGTCGAACGTGCGCCGGTCAAGGCGCCCCACCACGCGAGTAGCCTGCAACGTAGCGGCAATCTGCTCGGCATGCCAGGGCAAATCCAGCAACAGGTAGGCTTGCAGCGCGAGCGCGGCGTTTTCCATCGGCAGGTTCAGCAGTGGCAAGTCGCGCAACTCGACGGTTTGACCGCGCGCGTCAAGCCCGCGCCATTGCCAGAATCGGTCGCCAATCTCGAGATTGAAATCACGCCCACGCAGGAAGAACGGGCAATCCAGCTCGCGCACCTTGTCCAGCAAGGTATGCGGCGGATCCAGGTCGCCGCACAGTGCAGGCTTGCCCTGGCGGAAGATCCCGGCTTTTTCATAGGCCACGGACTCACGGGTGTTACCCAGGTAGTCCGCATGGTCGACACCAATACTGGTAATCAGCGCCAGGTCGGCATCCACCACATTGACCGTGTCCAGACGCCCACCCAGGCCGACTTCCAGCACCACTACATCCAGCTGCGCACGCTCGAACAGCCAGAACGCCGCCAGGGTGCCCATCTCGAAATAGGTCAGGGAAATCTCGCCACGCCCGGCATCAAGTGCGGCGAAGGCTTCGCAGAGTTGCTCGTCAGTGGCTTCGACGCCATTGAGCTGCACCCGCTCGTTGTAGCGCAGCAGGTGCGGCGAGTTGTACACGCCGACCTTCAGGCCCTGGGCTTGCAGCAAGGCCGCGACAAAGGCGCAGGTAGAGCCCTTGCCGTTGGTGCCGGTCACCGTGATCACACGCGGCGCCGGCCGGCCCAACCCGAGGCGGGCCGCTACCTGTTGCGAGCGCTCCAGGCCCATGTCGATGGCTGACGGATGCAACTGCTCAAGGTAGGCGAGCCATTCGCCCAGGGTACGTTGGGTCATATGTTTGCAGGCACCGGTGGCACGACAATCGGCTCGATTTTAGGCGCGACGTACACAGGTGTCGGCAGGCCCATCATTTGCGCCAGCAGGCTACCAAGGCGCGGACGCAGTTCGCCGCGCGGAATGATCAGGTCGATCGCGCCGTGCTCCAGCAGGAACTCGCTACGCTGGAAGCCTTCCGGCAGTTTTTCGCGAACGGTTTGCTCGATAACACGCGGGCCGGCAAAGCCGATCAGCGCCTTCGGCTCACCGACGATCACGTCACCCAGCATCGCCAGGCTGGCGGACACACCGCCGTAGACCGGGTCGGTCAGCACGGAGATGAACGGAATACCTTCTTCGCGCAGACGCGCCAGTACCGCGGAGGTCTTGGCCATTTGCATCAGCGAGATCAGTGCTTCCTGCATCCGCGCACCGCCGGAGGCGGCGAAGCAGATCATCGGGCAACGGTTTTCCAGCGCGTAGTTGGCGGCACGTACGAAACGCTCACCGACAATGGCGCCCATCGAGCCGCCCATGAAGGAGAATTCGAAGGCCGAAACCACCACCGGCATGCCCAGCAGCTTGCCGCTGACGGAAATCAGCGCGTCCTTTTCACCGGTCTGCTTCTGGGCCGCGGTCAGGCGGTCCTTGTACTTCTTGCCGTCGCGGAACTTCAGACGGTCAACCGGCTCCAGGTCAGCGCCCAGTTCGGAGCGACCATCGGCGTCGAGGAAAATATCAATGCGGGCGCGGGCGCCGATACGCATGTGGTGATTGCACTTGGGGCAAACGTCCAGGGTCTTTTCCAGCTCCGGGCGGTACAGCACCGCGTCGCAGGATGGGCACTTGTGCCAAAGACCTTCAGGAACCGAGCTTTTCTTCACCTCGGAACGCATGATCGAAGGGATCAGTTTGTCTACTAACCAGTTGCTCATGCTTTCTTTCTCCAGTACCGGTGGCTTGAACACAGCCCCGCGTATGCCCTTGAGCTAAATTCATATGTGGCGATGACACAAACTGGACGGGGTCAGACGTTCGACCAGCCATTTCCTGCCTGTGCCCTCAGCCTTCCAGACAACCTGCCGTGCAGGGTTGCCACTTCATTTCCGGGCCTCCCACAGGCGGCGCCGGGCTGTTTTACACAGTGGTAGTTATGGACGGCGGCAGACTGCCAGCCGTCACATCGTCCCGCTGCTGTCGCGCACGGCCTGCATGAATGCGCGAATCCTTGCGTGATCCTTGATGCCCTTGCCCTGCTCTACCCCGCCGCTGACGTCCACGGCATACGGCCGAACCTGCTGGATGGCACTGGCCACGTTGTCCGGATTCAGGCCGCCCGCGAGGATAATCGGCTTGCTCAACCCTTCGGGAATCAACGACCAGTCAAACGCCTCGCCCGTACCACCGGGAACGCCTTCGACGTAGGTGTCGAGAAGAATCCCGCGAGCCCCGCCATAGGCAGCGCATGCCGCAGCAATATCGTCCCCGGCCTTGACCCGTAGCGCCTTGATGTACGGGCGCTGGTAGCTCTCGCACTCGTCCGGACTCTCATCGCCATGGAACTGCAGCATGTCCAGTTGCACGGCGTCGAGGGTTTCATTGAGCTCGCAGCGGCTGGCGTTGACGAACAACCCCACGGTGGTCACGAACGGCGGCAACGCGGCAATGATCGCCCGCGCCTGCAACACATTCACCGCCCGCGGGCTTTTGGCATAAAACACGAAACCGATGGCATCGGCCCCCGCCTCGACCGCCGCCAACGCGTCTTCTATGCGGGTAATCCCGCAAATCTTGCTGCGAACGGCAGACATGTCGATGAAACCTCAGGGCGTGTCCGGGAAAGTCCCGGATGGTAACAAATGCTTTTGAGGGCGTCAGCCGCCAAGTTCGCTGAAACCTGTGAGGAAGTGTGGCCCGATGAATCGCTGGGGCAATTCGAACTCGTCGCGGTACTCCACATCCACCAGGTACAGGCCGAACGGATGCGCCGTGACGCCGCCGGTACGGCGAATCCGGCTTTCCAGCACTTCCCTGGCCCATTCCACCGGGCGTTCGCCGGTACCGATGGTCATCAGCACCCCGGCGATATTGCGCACCATATGGTGCAGGAAGGCGCCGGCGCGGATATCCAGCACGATCATCTTGCCGTGGCGCGTCACCCGCAGGTGATGGACTTCCTTGATCGGCGACTTGGCCTGGCACTGGCCGGCACGGAACGCGCTGAAATCGTGGATACCTACAAGATGCTGGGCCGCCTCGGCCATGCGCTCGGCGTCCAGCGGGCGGTGGTTCCAGGTGATTTCTTCGTTGAGATGGGCCGGGCGGATCTGATCGTTGTAGATCACATAGCGATAACGCCGGGCGATGGCCTTGAAGCGCGCGTGAAAGTCCGCCGGCATTACCTTGGCCCAACTGACGCTGACGTCGTGGGGCAAGTTGATATTGGCGCCCATCACCCATGCCTTCATCGAGCGCTCGGCCTGAGTGTCAAAGTGCACCACTTGCCCGCAAGCGTGCACGCCGGCATCGGTCCGCCCGGCGCACATCAGCGACACCGGTGAGTCGGCGACTTTCGACAGGGCCTTCTCCAGGGTTTCCTGCACCGTCGGCACACCGGAGGCCTGGCGTTGCCAGCCACGATAGCGCGAGCCTTTGTATTCCACGCCCAGGGCGATTCTGAAAAAGCCTGCGGCCGCCATTTCGGCGGCCGCGTTATCTATATTTGCCAAGAACTGAGAGCCTGATGAGTTGCGCAAAGGCGGCCATTATAAGGCCGTGCGCCTGGGACGCCATGGGTTTGGTGCCTGGATGGCAAAACGGCAGCCCGAAGGCTGCCGTTGTATTTACCGCGCGTATCAAGCCAGCCGGCTGAGCATTTCCTTGGCCTCGCCCTTCTGACCGTCATCGCCTTCCTTGAGCACCTCGCCAAGAATGTCCCGCGCACCGTCGGCATCGCCCATGTCGATGTAGGCCTGCGCCAGGTCGAGCTTGGTGGCCACTTCGTCGGTACCGGAGAGGAAGTCGAATTCCGGCTCATCGCCACCCAACGCCGCGTCGTCGGCGGTGAAGGACGGTTCGATTGGCGGATGTTCCAGGCTTTGCGACAGGCGATCCAGCTCGGCGTTGACATCATCAAGCTCCGACGCAAACGCGTCCGGCTTGGCCGCTGCAGGCGCCTCGGGCTCGTCGGCCAGGGACAGGTCGAAATCCTCCGGCAGGTCGAGGTCGTCCAGGTCGGCCGGCGTCAGTGTCGGCGGCTCTACCGGCGGCAGGTCCTTCATCTGGTCTTCAAGGCCGGAGAGGAAGTCGTCGTCGGACTGGGCCGACGAGGGTGGATCGAGTTGCAGGTCCAGGTCGAAATCCGACAGGTCTTCCGCACTGGCCTTGGCCTCGGTCTGCTGTTGCAGCACCGATTCAAAGCTAAGGTCGTCGTCCGACGTCGGGCGGACCACAGCTGGCGAAGCAGCCTCCAGATCGTCCAGGCTGAGGTCGAAGTCAGTGTCAAACGCGTCCGGCGCAGGCTCAGGTGCAGGCGGTGCCGGTTCGTCCTTGAGCAGGTCCTTGACGTATTGGGCGTCGAGAGCGGCAGCGGCAACGGCAGCGCTGACGCCTGCTGCGAACACGGCCATGGCCGGGAAGCGGCTTTTCAGCTGTTCGACCTGGGCATGGTTGTCGCCATTGGCGACCAGTTGGCGCTCCTGGGTGACAAACCCGTCCTTGTTGCCCTGCAAGCCGTGGACTTCCATCAGCTTGAGACGCAGGTCACTGCGGGCGGGCTCTTGCTTGATTGCATCTTCCAGCACTTCCGCAGCCTGGTTCAGGTGGCCACGGTCGATATGCGACTGGGCTTGCGCCAGGGCGTCGGTCGGACGCTGCGCAGCAACAGGTGCGACCACCGGCGCAATCACCGGGGCAACCACCGCCGCTGGAGCTGGAGCTGGAGCCAGCTTGACGTTCGGCGGCGGCACATCAAGGCCTTCGAAACTGTCAGATGGCAGGTCGTGATCAATGTTCGGCGCAAATTCCGGCTCTTCAGCCAGGGCCCGTGCCATGCGCAGGTGCTTTTCTTCTTCAAGGCGCGCATTGCGATGACGGGCCCACAGCAGCAGAAGCAACAGCACCAGCAAACCCGCTGCGCCGCCGATCACCCCCAGCACGATCGGGTTGGTCAGCAGGTCGTTGAATTTACCTTCAGTGCTGGCAGGTGCCGCATCCGGCTTGACCGGGGTCTCGACCGGCGCAGCCGCAGGGGTTGCTGCCGGAGCTGCCGGTTGTGCAGCCAGCTCGGCCGGCATCGCCGCCGTTGCAGCAGGCTGCGCCGCAGCGCCACCCGGGGTCTGCAACTTGGCCAGTTGGTTGTTCTTGAGCTCGATCAGCCGCTGCAGCTTGTCCAGCTGACTTTGCAGGTCAGCCATGCGGCTTTTCAGTTCTTCATTCTCGCGACGGGTCGAATCCAGGCTTTCCTGGGTCACCGCCAGCTTGTTGTTCAAGGCCCGGCTGTCGCCCGCCGCGCCCTTCCCGCCTTTCCTGGCCGCTTCGGCCGAGACCAGGCTCAAATTGTCCTTGGTATTGGTCTGCGACGGCGCATTACCCGCCTGGGTACGCTTGGTCGCGTCCAGCTGCGCCTTGCCGGCGAGCTGATTGCCGCCACGGCGGCCCTCGCGCCACGCCGCGTTTTGCGCCGTCACTTCAGCAATCGCCTCGGGCTGCGGCAGGCTGGTGCTTTGCCCCGAATCCGGCAGGCGCAGGACCTGGCCGGTTTTCATGCGGTTGATGTTGCCGTCGATAAAGGCGTCAGGGTTCAGCGCCTGAATGGCCAGCATGGTCTGCTGCACCGAGGCGCCATTGCGGTTTTTCGCGGCGATTTCCCACAAGGTGTCACGGGAAGTCGTGGTGTGTTCCTTGGCCTTGGTAACTGCCGGAGCCGTCGTCGCGGGCGCACTCAAGCGTGGCGCGGGTGCAGGTGCACCGGCGGCCGGGGTCGACTGGTCGAACTTGGCCGGGTCCAGCAGCACGCTATAGTCGCGCATCAGGCGGCCGTTGGGCCATTGCACCTGCAGCAGGAAACGCACGTAGGAATCCGGCAGCGGCTTGCTGGAGGTGACACGCACCACACTGCGGCCGTTGGGATTGACCACCGGGGTAAAGGTCAGGTCGTTCAGGAACGCCTGGCGATCGACGCCCGCATCCACAAAGGCCTGGGACGACGCGAGGCTGGGGGTGATCTCGGAGGCGGTCAGGCCACCGACATCGAGCAACTCGATTTCCACCGACAGCGGCTGGTTCAGCTTCGACTTGAGGGTCATCTCCCCAAGCTGCAGTGCTTGCGCCATACCGGAGGACAGCGCCGAGGCGGCCGCTATTGCTAACACCAGTTTGCGAACTTGAACCATAGCCTCATCCTTTTTGAACACTCCCCGGCCGGCGAGAAGGTGGGTAACCGCTGCCATTAGGCATGGCGAGCCGATAGGTCACCGACGCGCAATTTTTCCAGCTTGGGGCCAAGCATAGCGCTTGGCTAGAATCAATCTACAAATTGCCGCCAAGTATCTTTTACACAAGGCCTTTTATCAACAACTGCGCCAGCTGTACGGCGTTCAGTGCCGCCCCTTTGCGTACGTTATCTGACGCCAGCCACATATTTAGTTCCGCGGGGTCATCAACACCGGCACGAACCCGGCCCACGTAGACCACGTCCTGACCGACCGCATCGCCCACAGCCGTGGGGTAATCGCCCTCTTCCACCAACTCGACACCCGGTGCCGAGTCCAGGGCACGGTTGACGGCAGCGAGATCCACCGCTGCCCCCAATTGCAGTGACACAGTCAGGCTATCGCCAAAAAACACCGGGGCTTGAACGCAAGTGACGGAAATCTTTAGCAAAGGCATTTCCAGCACGGCGCGCAATTCGTGCACCAGGCGTTTTTCCAGGGCGGTGTGGCCTTGCGCGTCAGGCTTGCCGACCTGGGCCAGCAGGTTAAAGGCCATTTGCCGGTCGAAGAACTTCGGCTCCAGCGGGCGCACATTCAGCAACTCGGCGGTCTGCCGGGCGAGTTCGCTGACAGCCTCACGGCCCTGGGCGGAAACGGCGAGGTTGGCGGTGACGTTGACGCGCTGAATGTCCAGCAAGCCGCGCAGTGGCGCCAGCACCACGGCCAGGGCAGTGGCCGACGGGCTTGGGCTGCTGACCTGATAAGGTTTTTTCAGGCCATCGAGGATCTGTGCGTTGGCTTCCGGCACTACCTGCGGCGCCTGATCGGCCGGCAAGGCGCCGGACAAGTCGATCAGGGTGCAGCCCGCAGCGGTGGCGCGCGGGGCAAAACTCAAGGTGACCGCAGGGCCGGCGGCGAAGAACACCAGTTGGACTTTGCTGAAATCGAATTCATCGACTTCCCGCACCCGCACGTTCTTGCCACGAAACGGCACCGAATGCCCGGCCGACTCGCTGCTGGCCAACAGGTGCAGGCTGCCTACCGGGAAGTCCTGCTCTTCGAGGATCTGCACCAGGGTTTCGCCAACGGTGCCGGTGGCGCCGATCACGGCAATATCAAAGGTCTGGGTCATGGGGGCTGCCTCGGGCATTGCGGGGGGAGCGGCACTTTACCGGGTGGCTGGGGGTGAGGCAATTAACCTGGGGGTTGTGGTGTGGCTGATGGCCTCTTCGCGAGCAAGCCCGCTCCCACATTCGAGCGAGTTTCTTCAGTTGAAATGCGATCAAATGTGGGAGCGGGCTTGCTCGCGAAGAGGCCCGAGCGCGCAATAAAAAACCCGCGCCTGTCACCAGAACGCGGGTTTCTTATTACCAGCAGCGATTACCGCTCCAGCAAGATCCGCAGCATGCGACGCAACGGCTCAGCCGCGCCCCACAGCAGTTGGTCGCCGACGGTGAACGCGCCCAGGTACTGCGTACCCATGTTCAGCTTGCGCAGACGGCCAACCGGCACATTCAGGGTACCGGTCACCTTGTTCGGGCTCAGTTCCTGGATGCTGATATCACGGTTGTTCGGCACCAGCTTGACCCAAGGGTTGTGCTGGCTGATCAGCCCTTCGATATCGGCGATCGGCACGTCTTTGTTCAGCTTGATGGTCAACGCCTGGCTGTGGCAACGCATGGCGCCGATGCGCACGCAGATACCGTCCACCGGGATCGGGCTCTTGAAGCGACCGAGGATCTTGTTGGTCTCGGCCTGGGCCTTCCACTCTTCACGGCTCTGGCCGTTAGGCAGTTCCTTGTCGATCCACGGGATCAGGCTGCCGGCCAATGGCACACCGAAGTTCTCGGTCGGGTAGGCCTCGCTGCGCATGGCCTCGGCCACACGGCGGTCGATGTCGAGGATCGCGCTGGCCGGGTCAGCCAGTTGATCGGCGACAGCGGCGTGGGTCGCGCCCATCTGCTTGATCAGTTCACGCATGTTCTGCGCGCCGGCACCGGAGGCCGCCTGATAGGTCATGGCGCTCATCCACTCCACCAGGCCGGCTTCGAACAAGCCGCCCAGGCCCATCAGCATCAGGCTGACGGTGCAGTTGCCGCCGATGTAGTTCCTGGTGCCCGCGTCCAGTTGCTGGTCGATCACCTTGCGGTTGACCGGGTCCAGCACGATCACCGCGTCATCCTGCATGCGCAGGCTGGAAGCGGCGTCGATCCAGTAACCCTGCCAGCCGGCTTCGCGCAGCTTGGGGAAGACTTCGCTGGTGTAGTCGCCACCCTGGCAGGTCAGAATGACGTCGAGGGTCTTCAGTTCTTCAATGTTGTAGGCGTCCTTGAGCGGAGCAATGTCCTTGCCCACGGACGGCCCTTGACCACCTACATTGGAGGTGGTGAAAAACACCGGCTCAATAAGATCGAAATCCTGCTCTTCCAGCATCCGCTGCATGAGCACGGAACCGACCATACCGCGCCAACCGATCAGACCTACACGTTTCATCGCAACTACACCTTGTTCAAAAGTGGGCCGCCTTGCAGCAACATCTGCAAGCGGGCCCGAGAGATTACAGATTCCGCAGCGCGGCGACTACTGCGTCGCCCATTTCTTGCGTACCGACCTTGGTGCAACCCTGGGACCAGATGTCGCCAGTGCGCAGGCCCTGGTCGAGCACCAGGCTCACGGCCTGCTCGATGGCATCCGCGGCATCGGTCAGGTTGAAGCTGTAACGCAGCATCATCGACACCGACAAAATGGTCGCCAACGGGTTGGCAATGCCCTGCCCGGCGATGTCCGGCGCCGAACCGTGGCACGGCTCGTACATGCCCTTGTTGTTGGCATCCAGGGAGGCCGACGGCAGCATGCCGATGGAACCGGTGAGCATCGAGGCCTGGTCGGACAGGATGTCGCCGAACAGGTTGTCGGTGACGATCACGTCGAACTGCTTCGGTGCACGCACCAGCTGCATGGCGGCGTTGTCGACGTACATGTGGCTCAGCTCGACGTCCGGGTAGTCCTTGGCGACTTCTTCGACGATTTCACGCCACAGCTGGCTGGACGCCAATACGTTGGCCTTGTCCACCGAGCAGACCTTCTTGCCACGCACACGGGCCATGTCGAAACCGACACGGGCGATACGGCGGATTTCACTCTCGCTGTACGGCAGGGTGTCGTAGGCCTGACGCTCGCCATTCTCCAACTCGCGCACGCCCCGTGGCGAGCCGAAGTAGATACCGCCGGTCAGTTCGCGGACGATCAGGATGTCCAGGCCCGCGACGATTTCCGGCTTGAGGCTGGAAGCGTCCGCCAGTTGCGGGTAAAGGATCGCCGGGCGCAGGTTGCCGAACAGGCCCAGTTGCGCACGGATCTTCAGCAGGCCGCGCTCAGGGCGGATGTCACGTTCGATCTTGTCCCATTTCGGGCCACCCACGGCGCCCAGCAGCACGGCGTCGGCTGCGCGGGCACGCTCCAGGGTTTCGTCGGCCAGAGGCACGCCGTGCTTGTCGATGGCCGCGCCGCCGATCACGTCGTGGCTCAGTTCGAAGCCCAGGCTGTACCTGGTGTTGGCCACTTCCAGCACCTTGACCGCTTCGGCCATGATTTCCGGACCAATGCCGTCGCCAGGGAGAATCAGAATCTGCTTGCTCATGCGTTCCTCATTTCATCAAGCGACCCGCCCGTGGGCAGGTCGGGAAAAATTAATCAGCGTTCGGCCCACACCACCAGCACGTCGGTGCTGAAGGTGCCGTCGGCTTGAATCTCGAAGTAATCGCGCACTTCCTGGCCCATTGCCTTTTGCAGCTCCAGGATCGCGGCACGCAATACCTCTGGGGTGCGCATGCGCTCGACCCACGAGGTGTATTCCAGGCGCAGGCGCTGGCGGCTGCTGTTGCGCACATGCAAACCGGCTTCGCTGAGCTGGCGCATCCACTCGCCGGCGGAATAGTCACGCACGTGGCTGGTGTCGCGCAGCACTTCGACGGTTTGCAGGTAAGTGTCCAACAGCGGGCTGCCCGGTGACAAGACGTCCACGAAAGCGGCCACGCCACCCGGCTTGAGCACCCGGCGCACTTCACGCAGGGCCAGGCCCAGGTCGCTCCAATGGTGCGCCGAGTAGCGGCTGAACACGAAGTCGAATTCGCCATCGGCAAATGGCAGGCGCTCGGCGGCGCCGTGCACGGTGCGGATGTTGTCCAGGCCACGGTCCACGGCAGCGGCGGCGACCACGTCAAGCATCTGCTGGGACAGGTCGTACGCCACCACTTCTTTAACCAACGGTGCAACGTTGAAACTCACGTGACCCGCGCCGCAACCCAGGTCCAGCAGTCGTGCAGCGCCCTGCCCGGCCAGTTCGGCCTGGAGCAGCGCGAACTCGGTGCCTTGAGCATGTACTGCGCTGCTCAGGTAGGCCGAGGCCTGTTCGCCGAATTGTTTTTGCACGACTTGGGTGTGGGCAGTGCTGGTCATGATGATGTCCCTGGTTTTTGTGTTGCTGTTGCTGGCCCTTTCGCGAGCAAGCCCGCTCCCACATTCGACCGAGTTCCTTCAGTTGAAATGCAATCAAATGTGGGAGCGGGCTTGCTCGCGAAGGGGCCAGTCCGGTCTACATGGAATCAAGCGTCGCGAAACAACCAAGGCTGGCTGGCCCGGTGTTTGGTTTCAAACGCGGCAATCGCATCGCCGTCCTGCAAGGTCAGGCCGATGTCGTCCAGGCCATTGATCAGGCAGTGCTTGCGGAAGGCGTCCACTTCAAAGTGATACACCTTGCCGTCCGGACGGGTCACGGTCTGCGCCGCCAGGTCGATGGTCAACTGGTAGCCCACATCGGCTTCCACCTGCTGGAACAACTCATCCACTTCGGCATCGCTCAAGATGATCGGCAGCAAGCCGTTCTTGAAGCTGTTGTTGAAGAAGATGTCGGCGTAGCTCGGCGCGATGATGCTGCGAAAGCCATATTCTTCCAGGGCCCACGGCGCGTGCTCACGGCTGGAGCCGCAACCGAAGTTTTCCCGGGCGAGCAACACGCTGGCACCCTGGTAACGCTCGGCGTTGAGCACAAAGTCCTTGTTCAGCGGGCGCTTGGAGTTGTCCTGGTAGGCGTAGCCCACGTCCAGGTAGCGCCACTCGTCGAACAGGTTCGGACCAAAACCGGTGCGCTTGATCGATTTCAAGAACTGCTTGGGAATGATCTGGTCGGTGTCCACGTTGGCACGGTCCAACGGCGCGACTAAACCGGTGTGTTGAGTAAAAGCTTTCATCGGGTATTCCTCAGATCAATTCGCGAACGTCGATGAAACGACCGTTGACGGCAGCCGCAGCAGCCATGGCCGGGCTGACGAGGTGGGTACGGCCACCGGCGCCCTGACGCCCTTCGAAGTTACGGTTGGAGGTGGACGCGCAGTGCTCGCCCGACTCCAAACGGTCCGGGTTCATCGCCAGGCACATCGAGCAACCCGGCTCACGCCATTCAAAACCGGCCTCGAGGAAAATCTTGTCGAGGCCTTCGGCTTCAGCCTGGGCCTTGACCAGGCCCGAACCTGGCACCACGATCGCCTGCTTGATGGTCGAGGCGACTTTGCGGCCCTTGGCGATCACCGCCGCAGCGCGCAAATCCTCGATCCGCGAGTTGGTGCAGGAGCCGATGAACACGCGATCCAGCTGGATGTCGGTAATCGCCTGATTGGCTTTCAAGCCCATGTACTTCAAGGCGCGCTCGATGGAACCACGCTTGACCAGGTCGGTTTCCTTGGCCGGGTCCGGCACGTTCTGGTCAACGGCCAACACCATTTCCGGCGAGGTGCCCCAGCTGACTTGCGGCTTGATCTGGGCGGCATCGAGAGTAACCACGGTGTCGAACACCGCATCGGCGTCGGAAACCAGGTCTTTCCAGGCTTCGACAGCGGCGTCCCAATCAGCACCGGCAGGTGCGAACGGGCGACCCTTGACGTAGGCAATGGTCTTTTCGTCCGCCGCCACCATGCCCACGCGGGCACCGGCTTCGATGGACATGTTGCAGATGGTCATGCGGCCTTCGATGGACAGGTCGCGAATCGCGCTGCCGGCGAATTCGATGGCGTGGCCGTTACCGCCGGCAGTGCCGATCTTGCCGATCACGGCGAGGACGATGTCCTTGGCAGTGACGCCGAAAGGCAATTCACCTTCCACCGACACCAACATGTTCTTCATTTTCTTGGCGACGAGGCACTGGGTGGCGAATACATGTTCCACCTCGGAGGTACCAATACCGTGGGCCAGGGCGCCAAACGCACCGTGGGTAGAGGTGTGGGAGTCGCCGCAAACCACGGTCATGCCGGGCAAGGTAGCGCCCTGCTCCGGGCCGATCACGTGAACGATGCCCTGGCGCACGTCATTCATCTTGAATTCGGTGATGCCATATTCGTCGCAGTAATCATCGAGGGTCTGCACCTGGAGGCGCGACACGGTGTCGACGATGGCGTCGATCCCGCCTTTACGCTCCGGGGTGGTCGGCACGTTGTGGTCCGGGGTGGCGATGATCGAGTCGACGCGCCAAGGCTTGCGCCCGGCCAGTCGCAGGCCTTCGAACGCTTGGGGCGAGGTCACTTCATGGATGATGTGACGGTCGATGTAGATCAGCGACGACCCATCATCGCGCCGTTTCACTTCATGGGAATCCCAAAGCTTGTCGTAAAGCGTTTTGCCGGCCATCACGCGGTCCTCATCAGGTGTTTCTATGCCCCGGGCCTTGAACGATTCAATAACCCTTTGGCTTGTGAGGCTGATGGTATGGCGCTACATTAAATAACTCAAATTCATATTTTTTATGCTTTGGATTACCAACTGGAATAGCACAATGGACCTGGCCAACCTCAATGCCTTTATCGCCATCGCCGAGACCGGCAGCTTCTCCGGTGCCGGTGAACGCCTGCACCTGACCCAACCGGCCATCAGCAAGCGCATCGCCGGCCTGGAGCAACAATTAAAGGTGCGCCTGTTCGACCGGCTGGGGCGTGAAGTCGGCCTCACCGAAGCCGGACGGGCGCTGCTGCCCCGGGCGTATCAGATTCTCAATGTACTGGACGACACCCGCCGCGCCCTGACCAACCTGACCGGCGAGGTCAGCGGTCGTCTCACTCTGGCCACCAGCCATCACATCGGCCTGCATCGCCTGCCGCCCGTACTGCGAACGTTTACCCGGGAATACCCGAACGTCGCCCTGGATATTCAGTTTCTCGATTCGGAAGTGGCCTACGAAGAAATCCTCCATGGCCGCGCCGAAGTGGCCGTGATCACTCTGGCGCCGGAACCCCACACGCTGGTGCGGGCCACCCCGGTGTGGGACGACCCGCTGGATTTCGTGGTGGCGCCGGAACACAGCCTGATCAGCAACGGCAGCGTCAGCCTGGCGGACATCGCCCGGCACCCGGCGGTGTTTCCCGGCGGCAACACCTTTACCCACCATATCGTGCAGCGGCTATTCGAGGCCCAGGGCCTGACGCCAAACATCGCCATGAGCACCAACTACCTGGAAACCATCAAGATGATGGTCTCCATTGGCCTTGCCTGGAGCGTATTGCCGCGCACCATGCTCGATGACCAGGTGGCACGCATCGCTTTGCCGGGCATACAGCTCAGTCGCCAGCTAGGCTATATCGTGCACACCGAAAGGACGCTGTCGAACGCTGCGCGGGCTTTCATGAGCCTACTGGATGCACAGGTCGATCTGCCAGGGAATCAGGCTTGAATCGCCGTGGCCCGTAGACCGTGGAACCCGCGCCGAACGCCCATCGAGCCAAGGCCCTTTGATAATGCGCAACCCCGTCGATACCGTGCCACCCCTGCCCCGCATCTACGCCCTGGACCCACAGGAGGCGGAGCAAAGCTGGGACAGCGCGCCGCAACTGCTCGCGGCGCTCAACGCTGCCCGGCTGGGCGCCTGGAGCTGGGAAATCGATACCGGCCGGATCAGCTGGTCCCGAGGCACTCAGGCCCTGTTCGGCTTCGACCCGCGCCAGCCGCTGCCTGAAGACCTGGAGTACCTGGACCTGCTGGCCCCCGAGGACCGCGCCAAGGTGGTCCGGGCCTTTCATGCGGTGCTGGCCGGCGAACCCGCTGTCCAGGCCATGCACCACCGTATCCAATGGCCCGATGGCAGCCTGCACTGGCTGGAAATCAACGGCAGCCTGCTACCGGACAAGGCCGGGCGTCGTCGAATGATCGGGGTGATCCGCGAAATCACCCACCAGCGCGAGCGCGAACACGCCCTCAGCCATTCGGAAAAGCGCTTCGCCACCCTGTTCCATTTGTGCCCGCTGATGGTCCTGCTGACCCGCCAGGCGGACGGCCTGATCAGCGAAGCCAACCAGTATTTCGAGAGCCTGTTCGGCTGGCCGTTGGCCGATGCCATTGGCCGCAGCACATTGGAGCTGGGCCTCTGGGTACACCCGGAACAACGCGCGCATCTGGTCAAGGCCACCCAGCGCAAAGGCGCCCCCATCACCATGGAAGTGCAGTTTCGCGCCAGCAACGGGCAGGTCCACGATGGCACCCTCAGCGCCCAGAAAGTCGAGCTGGACGGCGAGGACTACCTGATCAGCACCTTCCTCGACACCACCGAGCGCAAGAATGCCGAGCAGGCCCTCAAGGACAGCCAGGAACGCCTGGACCTGGCCCTGGACTCGGCGCAACTGGGCACCTGGGACTGGCACATCCCCAGCGGCATGCTCTATGGCTCGGCCCGCGCCGCCCAACTGCACGGGCTGGAACCCCAACCGTTCCACGAATCCTTCGAGGCCTTCTTTGAAGGCATGCCCCAGGAAGAGCGCGAGAGCATGCGCAACGCCTACCGCACCCTGCGCGAAGGCCCGGCGGGCAACTACCAACTGACCTACCGCGTACAACTGGAAGACGGCAGTTCGCGCTACCTGGAAAGCCGCGCCCGCCTGTATCGCGATGACACGGGCGTACCGTTGCGAATGGCCGGGACCCTGCTCGACATCACCGACCAGGTTGAACGTGAGCAGCGCCTGATCGCATCCGAAGAAAAATTCGCCAGCCTGTTCCTCGCCAGCCCCGATCCGATCTGCGTGACGCGCCTGGAGACCGGCCAGTTTATCGAGATCAACCCGGCCTTCACCCAGACCTTCGGCTGGACCGCCGCCGAGGTGCTCAACAACAACGCCGAGCAGATCGGCTTGTGGGAGGAGTCCAGCCAACGCCTGCAGCGCATCGAGCAGGTGATCCGCGAACAATCCCTGAGCAACGTGGCAATCACCGTTCATCACAAGAACGGCCAGACCCTGAACTGTGTGATATCCAGCCGCCTGATCCAGGTCAGCGACCAACCCTGCATCGTCACCACCCTGCGGGACATCACCCAACAGCAACGCTCGGAAGCGGCGCTCAAGGCCAGCGAAGAGAAGTTCGCCAAGGCCTTTCATTCCAGCCCCGATGCGGTGTCGATCACCGAGCGCGATACCGGGCGCTACGTGGAGGTCAATGACGGCTTCTGCCGCCTCACCGGCTACCGCGCCGAAGAAGCGATCGGCCTGACGCTGTACCAGATCGGCATCTGGGCCGATGAAAACCAGCGCGCGGCGTTATTGGCCGAGTTGCAGATCAAGGGCCGCATTCATCACCTGGAAATGCTCTGGCACAACAAACGCGGCGAAGTGCTGGCGGTTGAAGTGTCGGTGGAGCCCATCACCCTCAATGAAACCCCCTGCCTGTTGCTGACCGCCCGGGACGTCAGCCTGCT
Organism: Pseudomonas sp. F9001; assembly: GCF_013385435.1. NCBI lineage: Bacteria > Pseudomonadati > Pseudomonadota > Gammaproteobacteria > Pseudomonadales > Pseudomonadaceae > Pseudomonas > Pseudomonas sp. F9001. The sequence goes on along the minus strand of NZ_JACAPX010000029.1, from coordinate 19,952 downwards.
GAAAAACGCCCAGGCGCAGATTCGCCACCTGGCCTATCACGACCCGCTGACCAACCTGCCCAACCGCGCCCTGCTGATGGACCGCCTGAGCCAGCAGATCGCCCTGCTCAAGCGCCACAACCTGCGGGGCGCCCTGCTGTTTCTTGACCTGGACCATTTCAAGCACATCAACGATTCCCTCGGCCACCCGGTCGGCGACACGGTGCTGAAGATCGTCACTGCACGCCTTGAAGCCAGTGTGCGCATGGAAGACACCGTGGCACGCCTGGGCGGCGATGAGTTTGTGGTGCTGCTCAGCGGCCTGGAAGGCACGCGCCCGCAAGTCAGCACTCAAGTCCAGGAGCTGGCCGATACCCTGCGCGAACTGTTATCCGAACCGATGTTCCTGGATGGCCACCGCCTGCAAGTCACCCCGAGCATCGGTGTGGCGCTGATCCCCGATCACGGCTCAACCCCGGCAGATTTGCTCAAGCGCGCCGACATCGCCCTGTACCGGGCCAAGGATTCAGGGCGCAACACCATCCAGATGTTCCACAACAGCATGCAGAAAACCGCCAGCGAGCGGCTGCGCATGGAAACCGACCTGCGCCTGGCCCTGGCCCGCGGCGAGTTCAGCGTGCATTACCAACCCCAGGTGGATGCGCGCGGCAACACCATCGTCGGCGCCGAGGCCCTGGTGCGCTGGCAACATCCGCAGTTGGGCGCACAGTCCCCGACGGAATTCATCAAGGTCCTGGAAGACAGCGGCCTGATCCTTGAAGTGGGCACCTGGATCCTCGACGAAGCCTGCAGCACCTTCGCGCAGTTGATTGCCGAGGGGCTGGTAGACCCGCTGAACTTCAGCCTGTGCGTCAACATCAGCCCGCGGCAGTTTCGCCAGAATGATTTTGTCGAACGGGTAGAACGCAGCCTGCGCACCCACCACCTGCCTTATACCCTGCTGAAACTGGAAATCACCGAAGGCATCGTGATCCAGAATCTGGACGACACCATCAGCAAAATGCGCCGCCTGAAAAAGCTCGGCGTGAGTTTTGCGATGGATGATTTCGGCACCGGCTATTCGTCGCTGACCTACCTCAAGCGCCTGCCGGTGGATGCGCTGAAGATCGACCAGTCGTTTGTGCGCGACGCCACCCATGACCCCAACGATGCGGAGATCATCCGTGCCATTGTGGCCATGGCGCGCAGCTTGAACCTGGACGTCATTGCCGAAGGTGTGGAAACCCCTGAGCAACTGGCGTTTTTGCAGGGGCTTGGGTGTCATTTGTATCAGGGGTATCTGCACAGTCGGCCCTTGCCGGTGGAAGGGTTCAGGCAGGTACTGAAGCGAATGCCCCAGGCCACTTCATCGGAATAAGTTGCACCGGATTTTCCTGATGGGCAGCTGCTTTTTGAGCCTGTAGGTTCAGGTGCTTTCCATTTTCGGACACACCTACCATGCAGGATGCAAAGCACTCCCCGGCGCTGCTGGGCGGCGCGACGCGTATGCCTGCGGTGCAACGGATGGTTGCCGCATTGTTTGGCCGTCTCCCCTACCGTCACCCATTGATGGTAGGCCTCGTTGAGGTGACGTGCATGGCTGTTGTCCGCCAGGGACAACATGCCGAACAATTGGTCGCGATCATTGATTCCCCAGCTGCCGTCGAGATCAATAGGGGAAGGACCCGCATAGAAAGCCGGCTCGAGATAACCGGCGCCAGGGTTGATGGACACCATGGGAGCAGACAGGGCATACAGCCAATGCTGTTGAATTTCATCCATGACCAGGAGGTTCCAGAGTCGATGAGAGTAGCCGAGGCCAACTACGTATGCGGACACAGATTGCAAGGCATATGCAGCCGGCTACCATCGGACTTGTCTTTTCTGCGCGCAGAATAAAGACCACGAGATCTCGTGGCCTGTGTTTCTCAAACTCTGCACCTTTAAACCTAAACCAGCGTTAGCGCGGTGCCCTCTTCATCCATCCAGCTTGATGATTTCAGTGGGTGTTTATACCCGTAATCATCAAAAGCCCCATCAACGACGACAACAGAATGCATGAAGTTCGCCAACGTGCCGGTTGCACCATCTGCCAGCGCCTGGACGCTGCTGCTTCGGGTAAAGGCGAACAAACCCAGACGCCGCAGTGCATCACCGGGGGTCTCGCCATCATTGAGCGTGCTCATCGCCGCTTCAAAGCTCTCGCCGGCACGAAACTCGTGGTTCTCCATTTGCGCCCGCTTGGCGCTGACGGCGTACAGGAAATTCGCATCCTTGAGCAGGCCGGCGTCGGTGCCTTTGAAATTCGAGTGTTCCCGGGCTGTTTTCAGTTCTGCATGGGTCAAGCTGACCTTGCTGGAATCGCGCATCGTCACGGTGTAACCGTCGCGGGTCTCGGTGATGTTTTTATAGATGCCCCGGGGACTTTGCCCATACTTCATCATCGCCGCCTTGATCGCCGATACCGTGACACAGTTCCCCTCGACACCTTGATAGAATCCACTCCAGATATCCCCAGGCTTGACCCCGACCGGTACATTGGAAATAGGCGGGGGCCGCGAGCTTGAACCAACGGGCACTCCGTCCGGTACCTCCTCGGCGAGCATGTAGCCATAAGATTTGACGATAGATGGCTTGTCACCATTGCTGTGCTGCAGGCCATCCAGTACCAAGGCACTCGAATAGCCAAAAGTACTGACCACCCCCACCGCGCCCTGCTCCTGCATCTTGGCGGGTGGCACGATGCGCAAGAAGCCAGTCATGCCCAAGCCCTTCAACACGCGGTATTCCGTATCGCCTTTGAGCGTGTTCGATAAAACCTTTTGAAACGATGCCCCAGGGTCCTGGTCACCGCGGGTCATCTGCTTGCGCTTCGTGTACGCCGCCAGCATGAAGTTGGCCTGCTTCACCGCGTCGGGGTTGTTCCCAGCGAAACGCGAGGCCGTGGTCGCTTGCTGCAACTCTTGCCGGGAAAAATGCAGTTCGAAACCGTCCTTCATCGTGATGTCATAACCGTCTCCCGCCGGGGTGACTTTCTCGAACATATCCGTGGCGTCTGGACCAAACCTCATCATCATCATTTTTATGACGCAGGCATGGCTGCTGCCATCAACAACCTCACCGAATCCTCGCTCGGCCGCGTTAAATCCGCTGAGAATGTCAACGGGCTTGCGGCCACGCCGGGTGGACGGCGTATCGACGCGGGGGACATCGACCGGAGCAACCGGCACATCTCGCTTGACCGGCTTAGCCGTTTGCCCCTCCTTGTCCAGCACGTAGACGTAGGGACGGTCGGGGCGATATTGACGGTCAAACCGATGCGCCACCCCATCCCGAATCAACGCGGCACCGAAGTTATGCGCCTCCATGACGCCGACGGAGTTCCTGCCGACGAGTTGCTCCGAAGGGATCTGCTGCATAAAACGGCCCATGCCCATGCCCTTGAGCAGGTTCGATGCAGTCTCACCCTGTAAGGACGTGGTCAAGGCCGCGTTAAAGCTGCTGCTGATACGGCTGTCGGAACTGGACAATTGTTTGCGCTTGACGAAGACAGCCAATGCGAAATTCGCGTTTTCCACTGTACTGGCATCACCACCGACAAATCTCGACGCTGAGGCAGTGCCATGCACTTCATGATCGGAAACATGCAACTTATAACCGTCTTTCAGCGTAACGTCATACCCCGAGCCAACGCGCTTTACTTCATCAAATAGATCAGCGCGCGCAGGACCGAAGGTCGATATCATCATCTGGATAACAGCAGAATGGCTGCTCGTATCAAAATGCTCACCGAACTGTCGCTCGGTAGAATTCAAAGTACTTACACTGTCGACGGATTTATTTTCACCCCCGTATACACGCGCAGGATGATGGACCGCCGTACTCATTGCATAACCCGTATTCATCGTAATCATGGAGCACTCCTTTAAAGGGCGAACACACAATAGCCCGTGGTAAACGCTGCCACCTGCACGTTGCGTTCAGGCATAAAAAGAAAGTGCATGAACACGGCATACAGTATTTTCTGCACGCGATGAACTGCACTCAGTCAGATAATAAGTTCAACAAGATCTAATTATAGATTTAACGTGTTGCGCAGCAACGATCATCTTCTTATTGTTTTATGGACGCCCGGTTAGCCAACCAATGCAATAGCCCGTCCAAACCGCGGTCTTCCCGCTTTAGTCCCATACATCTCCTCACACCCATCAACCACTGCTACAGAGTGCCTGCTCCTGTTGACCATACCGATCAATGATTTATCAGCAAACGCACTGACCGGAACTTCTTTCATATGCTGGCGCAAGCCCAGACGCTTGAAGCCTTCCCCGGGCCCCGTTTCGTCCTCACCGTCGTTGAGGCTGTTAATCGCGGATTGAAAGCTCCTGCCTGCAGTCCCGTCATTGTTTTCCAGCATCGCTCGCTTGGCGCTGACGGCAAATAGAAAGTGCGCATCCTTGAGCATGCCGGGATCGCGCATCGGGACAAACTTCGAGCCACGCCTGGCTTGGGCCAATTCATCCTTGCTCAAATCCAGCGCGTACCCGTCACGCATGACAATGTGATAGCCATCACCCTTGGCTTGAACAGACTTGAAGATATCGGTCGGGCTTTGACCGAACTTCGCCATCGCCGCCTTGATCGCCGAAATGGTCACGCAATTACCGTCAGGGCCCTGGCGAAAACCGTTCCATATATTTGCCGGCTTGGCGCCGTTGCGCTTATCGGACAGATCAGGAAGCGGCTGCGGTGTTGGATCCGGCAGGGGTGCATCCGGCTTGGGCAGCACTGCCGGCAGGGGCGCAGGCGTTACCTTGGTCGCAACTGTATTCGCCAGTTCCTTGCCCGCCAGCAGGCCTTGCAACTGTGTAAAAAACTGGGTGAACAGTTCGAGGAGCTTTGCTAACAGCGGGGTGTCGCTGGCTGTGTTCCCTACGGTACTTTGATCGTTATTACCGAACGATGAGAGGACCTGGTTATTAACGAATACCGGCTGCACGGGAACCGATCGTCCTGGTGTGTTGCCGGTTTGCGAATGTTGATAATAGTTTCTGACCGCGCCCGCATTATTGATTTCTGAACAAGACATATAACCATCCTTCATCAAGGGCCCCCCGACGTTTTTGATCGGGAGCGCCTTGTTGAAAAAAACTGAGGAAGTGGCCGACTTACCTGCTTATCCGGCGGCCGGGATTAAACCGCCAGTCGTTGTCGAACGCTCGACGCCTGCCGCTGGTTTCGAACTCAAAGAAATCCTCAGACGGCCCTGGCGAAGTGATGTCCGGCTCCGGCTTATCCGGCTTCGGAGCATCTGGTTTAGGCGCATCCGGCTTCGGTGGGACCGGAGCGTCTGGCTTCGGCGGGACCGGTGCATCGGGCTTCGGTGGGACTGGCACGTCCGGCTTCGGCGGAACCGGTGCATCGGGCTTCGGCGGAACCGGCACGTCCGGCTTCGGCGGGACCGGTGCATCGGGCTTCGGCGGAACCGGTGCATCAGGCTTAGGCGGGACCGGTGCATCGGGCTTAGGCGGGACCGGCACGTCGGCCTTCGGCGGGACCGGTGCATCGGGCTTAGGCGGGACCGGCTTCGTTGCATCCGGGTGAGGACAATGGCAGTTCATCACTTGGACCGTGACGTTCACGTCGGAACTGCTCCGGCTGTTCGGCTGCACGTCCTTGCCCGATGCGGGGTCTGGCCTGCGGGGCTCTGGCAGGGGTTTAGGCGTTACCTTAACCTCGGAACTCGGGACCGCTGGATTGTTTGCTGGCTTGTCTTTCTGTACCGACACCTCAGGGTTGGGCCCGGACTTGTCCTTGAGTGCAGTGTTCAATACCGGCGAGTTGGTCTCGGCTTTGTCCTTGGCTACAGTGTTCGGCACTTGCGAGTCAGTCCCCGCCTTGTCCTTGGCCGCAGTGTCCGGCACATTCGATTTACTGTCCGCCTTATCCTTCACCGGAGTATCGCTACTCTTTTCGGGTTTAGGCAGCGGGCCAGCATCGGGTACCAACTTGGGCATCCCGCCCTGCCCGGACAGCATGTTCCGTATGGCCTTGAATGCATATTCAAACAACTCGAACAACTTCTCGAGTGCATCCTTGTTGAAGGTGACGGTTCCATCCGTCACCACGGCGGGATTGTTTTTCAATACTGTGCCGGGCGTATTCGCCCGGATTTCGCCGGCGCTCTTGTCGACAGACTTTGGCAGGTCTGCATTCTGCTGATTGAAGTCATTAGTCAAGCGAGGGAAATTATTGACCGACAAATTAGACATAAACAAATCCTTATTCAGTGATTGCCAAAACTCCTTCAGCGGTCTGCAAACAGACCGTCCAGGTTCTGGACTGGAAACAAACCCGAGTGCTGCACACTCCCTACTTTCGTGGGTGTTGCGAGCATCGGGTTCCGAAAATCGGCCTTCACATAAGGAAATCAAATGAAAATAGAGACTTTATCCTATGGACTTTCCGTAAAACATCATGCTTACCCGGTGGTCGCCGTGGGCAAAATGGATATATCAGGCAACAGTCAGCCGTTAAGGCAAATTGATGAAATCACTCACCCACGCCAGTCATTCATATCTGTGTTATTGCGCGCGCCCCTCATACTCCAACTAACAAAACTTAAAAATATGCGCCGCTGACACCGCAAGACTCTGTAGCAAACAAGAAACTTGCTCACATATATAAAGCAATCAAAAAGCTCTAGTCACGTGCCCACAAACACTCGCTGTTAACGATCCGTGGCCTTATTTCAAGCAAAAAAAAGGGCGCCCACGGCACCCTTTCCTACTGAATTGAAACGCTTATATATATGTACTCAATTTTGCAGCGCAACCGAATCAGGCACCCCTAACAATCGTCCTACCTGCTCCAGGTCGGTTTCCCGCCGCATCAGCGTAAATAGTTCAACTGCTTCGGGATAGTTGCGGGTCAGCATCGCCAGCCATTGCTTCAAGCGTCCCGGCGCCTGGCGCTCGGTCAATTGCTCAACGGATTGCCGCCAGAATTCCTGGAGCATGGGTTGCATCTGCGCCCAAGTCATCTCGACCACCTCTTCCCCGGCCCGCGCGGCAGCAATCTGCCGGGCCAGGTCGGGACGGGCCACCAGGCCGCGACCGAGCATGATGTCTTCGACACCACTGATTTCGCGACACCGCCGCCAGTCTTCAACGCTCCAGATATCACCGTTGGCGAACACTGGCACCTTGACCACCTCTTGCACACGCGGGATCCACTCCCAGTGCGCCGGAGGTTTGTAGCCATCAGCCTTGGTGCGGGCATGCACCACGATATGTGCTGCGCCGCCTTCGGCCAGGGCCGTGGCGCACACCAGGGCACCGTCGGGGCTGTCGAAGCCCAGGCGCATCTTGGCCGTGACGGGAATATGCGCCGGCACCGCACGCCGTACGTGTTCGACGATCTGGTTAAGCAGCTCCGGCTCCTTGAGCAGCACCGCACCGCCACGGGACTTGTTCACGGTCTTGGCCGGGCAACCGAAGTTGAGGTCAACCACCTGAGAGCCCAGCTCACACGCCAGGGCGGCGTTTTCCGCCAAACACACCGGGTCTGAACCGAGTAACTGCACACGCAGCGGCACGCCGGCAGCGGTCTTGGCACCGTGCAGCAACTCAGGGGCGAGTTTGTGGAAATAGGCAGGCGTCAGCAGGCGGTCGTTGACCCGGATGAACTCGGTCACGCACCAATCAATACCACCGACCCGGGTCAGCACGTCCCGCAGGATGTTGTCGACCAACCCCTCCATGGGCGCCAAAGCAATTTGCATGGAAAACACTCAACGAAAAACGTGGCGCAGTTTACTGGTTTCAGACGCTGGCAGGTAATTCGCCATGCAGCGCAGGGCCATAACCCTCAAGAAATTCCGACGGCATGCGCTTGGGCTTGCCGCTGGACAGTTCGATGCAGACAAAGGTGGTTTGCGCTCGCAGCAAGGTAGCGCCATCACGCGGGCGTACCAGTTGGAAGCGTCGGGTCATTTTCAGGCGCTGGTCCCAGTCGACGATCCAGGTCGCCAACTGCAGCTCATCGCCCTCGTAACCGGCGGCGAGGTAATCGATCTCATGACGCACCACGGCCATCGCGCGATCCAGCCTGCGGTACTCGCTAAGGTCCAGCCCCAGGCGCTGGGAATGGCGCCAGGCGCAGCGTTCGAGCCAGGACACGTAAACGGCGTTGTTGGCGTGCCCCAGACCGTCGATGTCTTCGGCACCGACCTGCAGATCAATGATAAACGGCGTTGCCAAATCCCAGCCCATGGGGTGCTCCCGGTCGATTAATGTCGGCGGCGAGCAGTGTAACCCATGGCTCAGGCGGTTTGGCGCTCCGGCATGTGGCGGCCGGCCAGCAGCGCCAGCACGCCCTCGATCACACGCGGATCCGCCAGCACTTTCTGGTGCCCGCCCTGCTCCAGGCGCAGCAGGCGGCTGTCGAACCAGGCGTCATGGATGACCTGGCAAGCCTTGACCGAGACGAAGGTATCGTCTTCGGCATGCACGATCAGGCCCGGGATATTCATTTGATAGTGGGCGACATCGAGGTGCTTGAGGGGCATGCCCATCGTCAGCTCGACCTCCTGGATAAACGCCGAACGCGCTCGCGCCGGCAAACCGACCATGCCGGCAAAGCCGCGCAGTACGTCGAGAAACCGCGAGGGTGCGGCGATACTGACCAACGCCTTGGTGCGCAAGCCCAACTGCACCGCCAACATCGCGCTGGCCCCACCCATGGAGTGACCGACAACCGCATGCAGCGGTGGCAGTTCGGCAGCCGCTTCCAGCATGGCACGGGCAAACAGCAGCACATGGGCTTCGCGCCCCGGCGAACGCCCGTGAGCCGGACCATCCAGCGCAACCACCGAATAACCCGCCTCCACCAATGCGCTGATCAGGCTGGCGAATTGCGTCGGGCGCCCTTCCCAGCCGTGCATCAACAGCACCGCAGGGCCCTGGCCCCACTTCAGCGCCGACAGGCCGAAACGCAAAGTGATGCGCTCGGACTGCGCCAGCAGCGGCAGCTCCCAGTCACGGGGCGGCAAATCGCGAGGCGTCATGAACACCCGACGCATCTTGCTGGCCACCGTTTGCGGCGCCAGCCGGCCCAAGGTGCCATTGACGCCACGAATCCATTTCAACGTGCCCATCGCTCATCCCTCAGGCCAGAAGCCGTTCTTAACGCACTGCGGACTTGGCCGCACGCAATACACGATCCGATAACTCACCCGGGCCCAGGGCGCGGGCCAGCGACAAGCCGCCGATCATCAGCGCCATGTCGGCCAGGGCCTTGTCGGTGTCTTCCGGGCTGGCGGCCAGCTGTGCTGCCATCAGTTCGCAGTGTTCGTTCAAGGCCTGGCGAAATTCGTCCGGCAGGCGGCTCATCTCGCCCACGGTGGCCGGGATCGGGCACGCCTGGGCGGTAGAGTCACGGTGCTTGCGCGACAGGTAGAACGCTGCCACCAGGGCGCGGCGCTCTTCACCGGTCAAGGTCGAGTCCATGTCATCGATGGACGCGCGACGCCGGGCCAGCAACTCGGTGAAGGCCTCCAGCATCAGTGCGTCCTTGCTTTCAAAGTGCGCGTAGAAACCGCCGACGGTAAGCCCCGCCGCGCCCATGACTTCGCCCACACTCGGCTCGGCCGGGCCGCGTTGTACCAGGGCGGCGCCGGCAGCTTGCAGAATGCGTTCGCGGGTTTGCGCTTTTTTATCGTTCATCGTTGCCTCCGAATCTCATGCTTCGAATATTATTACCATAATAATATTTCGCAAGCCACAGGCATGACCATTGGTCAGAAGAACATTCAGGGAAAAAGGAAGGAGGGTTGGCCAAACGCCAGACAAACAAAAGGGCCATTCAATAATTGAATGACCCTTAAAAATCCCGCAGAGCGGGTAATCGTGGCGTCCCCTAGGGGACTCGAACCCCTGTTACCGCCGTGAAAGGGCGGTGTCCTAGGCCACTAGACGAAGGGGACACAAACCTTCTGTACAACTGATCAGCGCTGAGAACTGATCGAATTCAAGGACGGTGTGGCCAGACCTTGAACCTGTAAATTGGTGGAGCTAAACGGGATCGAACCGTTGACCTCTTGCATGCCATGCAAGCGCTCTCCCAGCTGAGCTATAGCCCCGGATTTTTCGCCTCGCGGCGCAGCAGACCTTTCGAACTGCTTGTTGAAACTGGCGTCCCCTAGGGGACTCGAACCCCTGTTACCGCCGTGAAAGGGCGGTGTCCTAGGCCACTAGACGAAGGGGACACAAACCTTCTGTACAACTGATCAGCGCTGAGAACTGATCGAATTCAAGGACGGTGTGGCCAGACCTTGAACCTGTAAATTGGTGGAGCTAAACGGGATCGAACCGTTGACCTCTTGCATGCCATGCAAGCGCTCTCCCAGCTGAGCTATAGCCCCTCGTCGGTGAGGACGGGGCGAATCTTAATGGCGTATTCGAAACGTGTCAAATTTATTTTCAACAATTTTCAAAATTTTTTGCCGAGATAACAATCACTTACCGAGCAAACCCCGGAGAACCGGGGTTTGGCCGTTACAACGGCGTGCTTAAGCGATAGCGCCCAGCAGCTTTTCCCATTCCTTGTTTTCTTTCTTCGACACACCACCAAGCAAATCAAGGGCTTGGCGAAGACGGAAGCGAGTCAGGTCCGGGCCCAGAATTTCCATCGCATCGAGCACCGACACCGAACTCGCCTGCCCGGTGATCGCGGCAAACATCAGCGGCATGGCATCGCGCAATTTCAGTTCCAGGGATTCAACCACCGCCTGGATAGTCGCGGTAATCGCATCCTTCTCCCACTGGCGCAGGCTTTCGAGCTTCCACAGGATCAACTGCATCAACTGGCGAACCTGGTCACCCGAGAGTTTCTTCGACTCAAACAGCTTCACGTCCGGGTTCACGCCACCGGCAAAGAAGAAACTCGCCAACGGTGCGACCTGGCTGAAGGTCTCCACCCTGCCCTGCACCAGCGGCGCGATCTTCATCATGTACTCGGGGTTCAACGCCCACTGCTGCACGCGGCTGGCGAACTCTTCCACCGGCAGGTCACGCAGCCACTGGCCGTTGAGCCACGACAGCTTCTCGATGTCGAAGATCGGCCCACCCAGGGACACACGGGACAGGTCGAAGTTATCGACCATTTCCTGCAACGAGAACTTCTCGCGCTCGTCCGGCATCGACCAGCCCATGCGGCCCAGGTAGTTGAGCATCGCTTCGGGCATGAAGCCCATGCGCTCGTAGAAGGTCACCGAGGTCGGGTTCTTGCGCTTGGACAGCTTGCTCTTGTCCGGGTTACGCAGCAGCGGCATGTAGCACAGCTGCGGTTGTTCCCAGCCGAAGTACTCGTACAGCAGGATCAGTTTCGGCGCCGATGGCAGCCACTCTTCGCCACGCAGTACGTGGGTGATGCCCATCAGGTGGTCGTCCACCACGTTGGCCAGGAAGTACGTCGGCAGGCCGTCGGTCTTCATCAGCACTTGCATGTCCATGCGGTCCCACGGGATCTCGACGTCACCGCGCAACATGTCCGGCACCACGCACACGCCTTCGCTCGGCACCTTCATGCGGATAACGTGCGGCTCGCCGGCAGCCAGGCGCCGGGCCACTTCTTCCTTCGACAGCAGCAGTGCGCGGCCGTCATAGCGCGGGGTTTCACCACGGGCCTGTTGCTCGGCACGCATCTGGTCCAGCTCTTCGGCGGTGCAGAAGCACGGGAAGGCGTGGCCCATGTCGACCAGTTGCTGGGTGTACTGCTTGTAGATGTCGCTGCGCTCGCTCTGGCGATACGGGCCGTGGGGGCCGCCAACGTCCGGGCCTTCGGCCCAGGTAATGCCCAACCAGCGCAGGGCATCGAAAATCTGCTGTTCCGACTCGCGCGTGGAGCGCAGTTGATCGGTGTCTTCGATCCGCAGGATGAATTCACCGCCATGCTGCTTGGCAAAGCAGTAGTTGAACAAGGCGATGTAAGCAGTACCTACGTGGGGATCCCCAGTAGGCGATGGCGCGATGCGCGTGCGGACGGTGGTCATGGCGGGTCTCGAATTGGCGATAAAACTGAAAATGAAACAAGGGGCGAATGGTAACAGCCCCAAGCCCTTGGGCTCCAGCGTGGGGAGGCGAACAAAGGGCATATGAGACAAGCTCCGGTCTCAAGTCTCGACATGGCTATTTGCCAGACCGTTCGCTGGCTATATTCCATTACCTTTTGTCGACGACATTATTGCCATGCCTGCCCCGCTCAAACGCCGCCTGTTTATCTTCCTGTTTATCGTGGTCCTGATCGCCGGGGGCTTTTTCGCCCAGTGGTTCTTCAAGGGCCGTTTTTATGAAAGCACCGACAACGCCTACGTCCAGGGCGAGATCACCCGGGTCTCCAGCCAACTGGGTGCGCGCATCGTCGAGGTGCTGGTGGGCGACAACGAGCACGTGGAAAAAGGCCAACTGCTGGTCAAGCTCGAAGGCGACGACTTCCACCTCGCCGTCGACCGCGCCAACGCCGCCCTGGCCATGCGCGAAGCCGAGCGTGTGCAGGCCCAGAGCAAACTGACCCAGCAAGCCAGCCTGATCGCCGCCGGTGCAGCCAAGGTCTCGTCCAGCCAGGCCACCCTCGGCCGCTCGCAGATCGACCTGAACCGCGCACAAACCCTGCGCAAACCCGGCTATGTCTCCGAAGAACGGGTCACCACCCTCGACGCCGACAACCACATCGCCCGCTCCCAGGTGACCATGGCCCAGGCCGACCTGCAGGGCCAGCGCCAGCAGGTCAACGCCCTGAACGCCGAGATCAAGCGCCTCGACGCGATGATCGCCAACGCCAGGACCGACCTGGCCCAGGCCGAACTGAACCTGACCCGCAGCGAAATCCACGCGCCCATCAGCGGCCTGATCGGCCAGCGTGCCGCGCGCAACGGTCAATACGTACAGGCCGGCGCCTACCTGCTGTCGATCGTCCCGGACCAGGACATCTGGGTGCAGGCCAACTTCAAGGAAACCCAGATCGGCCATATGCAGCCTGGGCAAAAAGCCGAGCTGACATTCGACGCCTACAGCGATACTCCAATCGAAGGCCGCGTGGCCAACCTGTTCGGCGCTTCCGGCGCGCAATTCAGCCTGCTGCCGCCGGACAATGCCACGGGCAACTTCACCAAAGTCGTACAACGGATTCCGGTCAAACTGACCTTCGCCACCGACAACCCGCTGCAGGGCAAAATCCGCCCGGGCATGTCGGTGACGGTCAAAGTGAACATCCAAGACCCGCACGATGGCCGGTGATCAACTGCTGCCGCCGGTAGGCGAACCGAGCCGGCGCGACTGGATCGCGGTCATGAGCGTGATGCTCGGCGCCTTCATGGCAGTGCTCGACATCCAGATCACCAACTCGTCCCTCAAGGACATCCAGGGCGCGCTGTCGGCCACCCTGGAAGAAGGTTCGTGGATTTCCACCTCCTACCTTGTGGCCGAAATCATCATGATCCCCCTCACCGCCTGGCTGGTGCAGCTGCTGTCGGCGCGTCGGCTGGCGGTGTGGGTCTCGGGCGGGTTCCTGATCGCCTCGCTGATGTGCTCCATGGCCTGGAGCCTGGAAAGCATGATCGTATTCCGCGCGCTGCAGGGCTTTACCGGCGGCGCGCTGATCCCCCTGGCGTTCACCCTCACGCTGATCAAGCTGCCCGAACATCACCGCGCCAAAGGCATGGCCATGTTCGCCATGACCGCCACCTTCGCCCCGTCCATCGGCCCGACCATTGGCGGCTGGCTCACGGAAAACTGGGGTTGGGAATACATCTTCTACATCAACATCCCACCGGGCCTGATCATGATCGCCGGGCTGCTGTACGGCCTGGAGAAAAAGGACTCCAACTGGGACCTGCTCAAAAGCACCGACTATCTCGGTATCCTTACCATGGCCGTGGGCCTTGGGTGTTTGCAGGTGTTTCTGGAAGAAGGCCATCGCAAGGATTGGCTGGAATCCAGCCTGATTGTCAGCCTGGGCACCGTCGCCCTGTTGAGCTTGATCACCTTTGTGATCGTGCAGATGTCCAAGCCCAACCCGCTGATCAACCTGCGGATCCTCGGCAATCGCAATTTCGGGCTATCGAGTATTTCGAGCCTGGGGATGGGCGTGGGGTTGTATGGCTCGATTTATCTGCTGCCGCTGTACCTGGCGCAGATCCAGAACTACAACGCCCTGCAAATCGGCGAAGTGATCATGTGGATGGGGGTTCCGCAGCTGTTTTTGATTCCGCTGGTGCCCAAGCTGATGAAGTACGTGTCGCCCAAATGGCTGTGCACCCTGGGGTTCGGGCTGTTCGGGTTGGCGAGTTTTTCATCGGGGGTGCTGAACCCGGACTTTGCCGGCGACCAGTTCAACCGCATCCAGATCATCCGTGCGTTGGGGCAGCCGTTGATCATGGTGACAATTTCGCTGATTGCCACGGCATACATCATGCAGAAGGACGCGGGGTCGGCGTCGAGCCTGTTCAATATTTTGCGAAACCTGGGCGGGGCGATCGGGATTGCGTTGCTGGCGACGCTGCTGGATGCGCGCACCAAGACCTACTTTGATTACCTGCGTGAGGCGATTGTGCCGACCAATCCACAGGTGGCAGAGCGCATGGCCAGGCTGACGGAGACGTTTGGCAGTGAGACGGCGGCGTTGGGCAAGTTGAGTGAGATAGCGCATCAGCAGGCGCAGATCATGGCCTATAACGATGCGTTCCATTTTGTAGGGTTGGCGTTGGGGATCAGCATGGTGGCGATCTTGTTGACCAAGGCGTTGCCGGCGGGGCTTAAGGCTGGGGAAGCCCACTGAAATAACCTGTGGCGAGGGAGCTTGTTGTGGCGAGGGAGCTTGCTCCCGCTGGGCTGCGAAGCGGCCCCAAAATTCTGGGAGCGCTTCGCACTCCAGCGGGAGCAAGCTCCCTCGCCACAAAGAGCTTGAAGATCGTTCCCACGCTCTGCGTGGGAATGCCTCACTGGACGCTCCGCGTCCGCTCTTGGGACGCAGAGCGTCCCGGGCTGCTTTCCCACGCAGAGCGTGGGAACGATCATCAGACCGCCAGTAACCGCTCCCGCAACTTGCCGATCTCATCGCGCATCTGCGCCGCCGCTTCAAACTCCAGATCCCGCGCCAACTGGTACATCTTCTCTTCCAGCTGGCGAATACGCTTGGTGATCTCGCTCGGTGAACGCAATTCCGCTTCGTACTTGGCATTCTCCTCCGCAGCCTTGGCCATGCCCTTGCGCTTCTTGCTGCGCGAGCCCGGCACCGTTGCGCCTTCCATGATGTCGGCGACGTCCTTGAACACACCCTTCGGCGTGATGCCATGCTCAAGGTTGTAGGCAATCTGCTTGTCGCGACGACGCTCGGTCTCGCCAATCGCCCGTTCCATGGAACCGGTAATCCGGTCCGCATACAGAATCGCCCGGCCATTCAGGTTGCGCGCCGCCCGGCCAATGGTCTGGATCAACGAACGCTCAGACCGCAGGAAGCCTTCCTTGTCCGCATCCAGAATCGCCACCAGGGACACTTCCGGCATATCCAGGCCTTCACGCAGCAGGTTGATCCCCACCAGCACATCGAACGCCCCCAGGCGCAGGTCGCGGATGATTTCCACGCGCTCCACGGTGTCGATGTCCGAGTGCAAATAGCGCACGCGCACGCCGTGGTCGGCCAGGTAATCGGTCAAGTCTTCGGACATGCGCTTGGTCAGCGTGGTGACCAGCACCCGCTCTTCCAGGGCCACGCGCTTGGTGATTTCCGAAAGCAGATCATCCACCTGGGTCAGCGCCGGGCGGATTTCGATTTGCGGGTCCACCAGGCCGGTCGGGCGCACCAGTTGCTCAATCACACGCCCGGCATGTTCGGCCTCGTAGTTACCCGGCGTGGCCGAGACAAAAATCGTCTGCGGGCTGATGCCTTCGAACTCGTCAAAACGCATCGGCCGGTTATCCAGCGCCGATGGCAGGCGGAAGCCGTATTCCACCAGGGTCTCTTTACGGGAACGGTCACCTTTGTACATCGCGCCCACCTGCGGCACGCTGACGTGGGACTCGTCGATCACCAGCAAGGCATCGTCCGGCAGGTAATCGAACAAGGTAGGTGGCGCCTGCCCGGACTCGCGGCCCGAGAGGTAGCGCGAGTAGTTTTCGATGCCGTTGCAGTAGCCCAGCTCGAGGATCATCTCCAGGTCGAAGCGGGTGCGCTGTTCCAGGCGCTGGGCTTCCACCAGCTTGTTGTTGGAGCGCAGGTATTCCAGGCGCTCCACCAGCTCAGCCTTGATGCCCTCGATGGCGCCCATCAGGGTTTCGCGCGGGGTCACGTAGTGGCTTTTCGGGTAGAAGGTGAAGCGCGGCAGCTTGCGGATCACTTCGCCGGTCAACGGGTCGAAGGCCGACAGGCTCTCGACTTCATCGTCGAACAGCTCGATGCGGATCGCTTCCAGGTCGGATTCCGCCGGGTAGATGTCGATCACATCGCCGCGCACGCGGAAGCTCGCCCGGGCGAAGTCTATGTCGTTGCGGGTGTATTGCAGGCTCGTCAGGCGACGCAACAGTTCGCGCTGGTCGAGTTTGTCGCCGCGGTCGACGTGCAGCACCATCTTCAAATAGGTTTCCGGGCTGCCCAGGCCGTAGATGCACGACACCGTGGTGACGATGATCGCGTCCTTGCGTTCCAGCAGCGCCTTGGTCGCCGAGAGTCGCATCTGCTCGATGTGGTCGTTGATCGAGGCGTCTTTCTCGATAAAGGTGTCGGAGGACGGTACGTAGGCTTCGGGCTGGTAGTAGTCGTAGTAGGAAACGAAGTACTCCACCGCGTTGTTCGGGAAGAACGCCTTGAACTCGCCATACAACTGCGCGGCCAGGGTCTTGTTCGGCGCCAGCACCAGGGTCGGGCGGTTCACCTGGGCGATCACGTTGGCGATGCTGAAAGTCTTGCCGGAGCCGGTCACCCCGAGCAAGGTCTGGTGCGCGAGGCCGGCCTCAATGCCTTCGACCATCAGGCGGATGGCTTCCGGTTGATCGCCGGCGGGCTCGAAGCGGGTGACTAGCTGGAAATCCGACATAACGTACCTCTTGAGTCACCCCGGGGCCGGAAACAGCAACGGGGACGAAAAAGACCGCGACCCGCGACTGTTCGGCGCAGGTTGCAGGAAAAAACCATGATAGCTGTAGAAGTGGAGGCGAATGTGACGGGTTTCAAGGCAATCGTCCTACATGCCGTTGGTCACCCATGTTGCAATAAGACTAACGGTCGGTAAATAAACCGAAAAACTTGGCCGAAAAGCCGTTTCGGCTGTCGCCGTGAGCAGTGATGGCCTCTATACTAGCTCCCCGTTTGTGCACCGCTCTAGTGCATTCGGCTGGAGCGCGACACGTCCCTCCACTCTCTATAGAGCTGCCGCAAAAATGAGCCTGTTCTCCGCTGTCGAAATGGCACCACGCGATCCAATCCTGGGCCTCAACGAAGCATTCAACGCCGATACCCGAACCACCAAGGTGAACCTTGGCGTGGGCGTTTACTGCAACGAGGAGGGGAAGATTCCACTCTTGCGTGCCGTTGCCGAAGCGGAAGCCATTCGCGTGGCGCAACACGCCGCCCGTGGCTACTTGCCGATCGACGGTATTGTCGCCTACGACCAGGCCGTGCAAAAGCTGCTGTTCGGCGCGCAATCGCCGCTGATCAGCTCCGGCCGCGTCATCACCGCCCAAGCGGTCGGCGGCACCGGCGCCCTGAAAATCGGCGCTGACTTCCTCAAGCAACTGCTGCCCAACGCCGTCGTCGCCATCAGCGACCCGAGCTGGGAAAACCACCAGGCGCTGTTCGAAAAAGCCGGCTTCCCGGTGCAAACCTATCGTTACTACGACGCCGCCACCCACGACGTAAACCGCGCCGGCCTGCTGGAAGACCTCAACGCCCTGCCGCCACAGTCCATCGTCGTGCTGCACGCCTGCTGCCACAACCCGACCGGCGTCGACCTGAGCCCGGCCGACTGGCAACAAGTGCTGGACGTGGTCAAGGCGAAAAACCTCGTACCGTTCCTCGACATGGCCTACCAGGGCTTTGGCGACGGCATCGACGAAGACGCCGCTGCGGTGCGCCTGTTCGCCGAGTCGGGCCTGACCTTCTTTGTGTCCAGCTCGTTCTCCAAGTCGTTCTCGCTGTACGGCGAGCGCGTGGGCGCCCTGTCCATCGTCACCGACTCCAAGGAAGAAAGCGCGCGCATCCTGTCCCAGGTCAAGCGCGTGATCCGCACCAACTACTCCAACCCGCCGACCCACGGCGCGGCGATCGCGGCAGCGGTGCTGAACAACCCTGAGCTGCGCGCCCAGTGGGAAGCGGAACTGGCGGAAATGCGCCTGCGCATTCGCGGCATGCGCGAGCAGATGGTGGCTGACCTGGCCAAGGCTGCTCCGGGCCACGACTTCAGCTTCGTCGGTCGCCAGCGCGGGATGTTCTCCTACTCCGGCCTGAGCGTTGAACAAGTGACACGCCTGCGCAACGAGTTTGGTATCTACGCGCTGGATACCGGCCGTATCTGTGTGGCGGCGTTGAACCAGAAAAACATTGATGCAGTGACCAAGGCCATCGTTCAGGTGCTGTAAGCCTGTTGTGATGCAAAAAAAGGGGAAGCCAATGGCTTCCCCTTTTTCATTCTGAAAACCGCGCCCCCTGTGGCGAGGGAGCTTGCTCCCGCTGGGATGCGAAGCGGCCCCAAAACCTGCCACCGTGAACTTTATGAATGAATGCGGTGCCTGAATTGGGGCTGCTGCGCAGCCCAGCGGGAGCAAGCTCCCTCGCCACAGGGTGGGTGGTTTGCCTTCAAGAGCGGGTGTTCAGCCCCTAAAAATTCGCTGCTTTCAGTCCGCTGCCCCTAGACTGACAGCAAGACAGTCCCTTTCCCTTGAGTATCCTATGAGAAACGACGACCTGGACCTGCGTGCCGACCGCGACGAACTGGACCACTTCACCCCGCGCCCACCACCCGCCAAGCGCCAGAAAAGCCTGGTGCTGCAAGTCGCGCTCGGCGTATTCCTCGGTGGTTTGGCCTTATGGCTGGTGCAACTGGGCGCCGGCGCCCTGATGGCCAAGCTGGCCATGGGCACCTTCCAGTTCGGCGGCTGACAAAGATCAAATGTGGGGGCCGTCGAGCTTTAGCGAGGCCGCGATAGCGGTGGGTCAGGCACCCTCAATATCGACTGTGCCGACGCCATCGCAGCCTCGCTGAAGCTCGACAGCTCCCACAGGGGATCTACTCCCGCCTTCAGTCCGCGCTCGTGTGGCTGGTTCAACTCGATCCAAGCAGTCCCCCTGCAATTTGGCGGCTGACAAAGACCAAATGTGGGAGCCGTCGAGCTTCAGCGAGGCCGCGATAGCGGT
>NZ_JACAPX010000029.1:0-355 GCF_013385435.1 Pseudomonas sp. F9001 | reverse complement strand
AAATGTGGGAGCCGTCGAGCTTTAGCGAGGCCGCGATAGCGGTGGGTCAGGCACCCTCAATGTCGACTGTGCCGACGTCATCGCAGCCTCGCTGAAGCTCGACAGCTCCCACAGGGGGTCTACTCCCGCCTTCAGTCCGCGGTCGTGTGGCTGGTTAAACTCGATCCAAGCAGTCCCTCTGCAGTTTGGCGGCTGACAAAGATCCCCTGTGGGAGCCGTCGAGCTTTAGCGAGGCCGCGATAGCGGTGGGTCAGGCACCATAAATGTCGACTGTGCCGACGCCATCGCAGCCTCGCTGAAGCTCGACAGCTCCCACAGGGGATCTACTCCCGCCTTCAGGCGGCGCGCGTGTGGG
>NZ_JACAPX010000028.1:0-10400 GCF_013385435.1 Pseudomonas sp. F9001 | reverse complement strand
GAGCCGCTGTAAGAGCGGAACCGATATCAGCCATAACCGAAGAAACGGATATGTACTCAATCAACCCCGACCCACCTCAACATCCCTCCCCGAAGCCCCAATCCTGCGCAACAAAGGCAACACCTCCGCCCCCACATGAATCGACTCTTCCAGATGCGGAAACCCCGAGAGAATAAAGCTGTCCACCCCAAGCTGGTGATACTCCTCGATCCGCTCCGCCACCCGCTCATAACTCCCCACCAGCGCGGTCCCGGCCCCGCCCCGTACCAGGCCCACACCGGCCCAGAGGTTGGCCGAAACCTCCAGCTCCCGCGCCCCACGCCCACGGCCTTTCATCAACTCGGTCTGGCGACTCTGCCCCACCGATTCATACTTGGCCATCTGCCGCTGCGCCTGGTCAATGGCGTCCTTGGGAATCTCCTCCAACAGCCGCTCCACATGCGCCCAGGCCGCCTCGTCAGTGCGATCGGCAAAGATGTGCAAGCGCAACCCAAAGCGCAACGTCCGCCCCTGCATCGCGGCCAACTCACGCATCCGCAGCACCCGCTCGGCAATCATCGCCGGCGGCTCACACCACATCAGGTACGTCTGCCCATGGGCAGCCCCCACCTGCTCGGCAGCCTCGGAGGCACCCCCAAAATAGATCGCCGGCACCTCGGCCCCAGGCGCCACCGGCGTGTTGATCCCACTGCGGTAGTAGCGCCCCGGATGCGCCGGCTGCTTTCCAGCCCACACCGCCTGGAACACCTGCAAAAACTCCGCAGTACGCGCATAACGCTCATCGTGTTCGAGAAAGTCCCCCAACGAACGCTGCTCAAAACGGCTGGACCCCGTCACCACATGCAACGCCAGGCGATTCTCGCTGAGCAATTGCAAGGTCGCCGCACGGTGGGCGGTATAGGCCGGCAGCTCCATGCCTGGTCGCAACGTCAGGAGGAATTTAAGCCGCCGCACCTCCTGGGCCAGCACCGCGGTAATCAGCCACGGATCCTCGAAACCGCTGGCGGTGGGCACCATGATCCCGTCGAACCCGGCCTGTTCGGTAGCCCGCACGATCTGGCGCAGGTAATCGAGGGTGGGGGCACGTTCGCCTTGCTGGAACAGCCCGACCTTGGGCAGGCCGCTGCTGGTGAGGTGGCGACCGTCGCCATTGGTGGGCAGGAACCAGTCGAGCTGGATCGGGGGGCGAACCTCAGTGTTCATGGTGCAGGCGCTCCTTGCGCAGGCCGTGTCGAAAAAGCAGCGGCAGGATCTGTTCACCAAAGCGCAGCACTTCGCCGACCGCCGGGCCGCCTTGCAGGATGATGTGGCCAAGGCCCAGGCCGTGCAGTTCCTGCAGGCGCGTGGCGATTTGGCGGGGCGTGCCCACCAGGATCAACGGTTGGCCAGGGTGCAGTTGCAGCAGGTTCGGGTGGATCTCCCACTGGCGCAACGGGTGACGGTCGCGGGGCACGGTGGCGATGCGGTGGTTGGGCAGGTCCTGGGTCGGCAGCAGGGCGGCGGCGGTTTCCCAGGCCAGGTCCTCGCTGTCGCCGATGACCAGGCCGAAGGTACAGGCAAAGGCCAGGCCCGGCTGAAGCTGGCGCCAGCGTTGTATTTCCTGGGCCAGCCACTGCGGATGCCCAGGCCGCAACAGGCAGACCTGGGCGTGGCCAGCCACCAGCGCGTGGCTTTGGCTGTCGTCCAGCACCAGTGGCGGCGCGGGCAGTTCGCGGCGGGCGACGCCGGCGTTTTCCAGTTGGAAATAGCGGCCTTGATAATCCAGGCCGCCGTCATTCGGTGCCAGCAGTTGTTGGAGAATCTCCAGGTATTCGCCGATGCGTTCGCTGCGCTGGTCGCGGTTCAGCCATTCGCCAAACGCACTGCGCAGGCTGCCTTGTTCGCCGTCGGGCAAGTGCAGGCGCACCCGGTGGCTGCTGATCGATTGCAGGCTTTGCAGGGTGGTGGCCAGGGCCGCCGGCAGCATGACTTCCGGCGGTACGCTCACCGACAATTGCACCCGGCGGGTGTGGGCGCACAACGCCGCCGCCACCCCGAGGCTGTCGGCACACAGCGCGCCGCCGGGGATCCACAGGCCGTCGATGCCGGCGTATTCCACCGCCTGGGCCAGCTGGATCCACTGCCCCGGCCGCGCCGCCCAGTCGGGGGTACAGAGGGGCATCAACCAACTGAATTCAAGGGGCATACACGGGCTCCATAGTTTGGCATCAGCATCACGCGTCGTCGTAGCAGCTGTCGAGCCCCGGCGAGGCTGCGTTCGCGGTGTATCTGGCACACCGCTACGCAGCCTCGTTTCACTCGACAGCTGCTACGGGAGCTGACGCTTTCAGGGCGTTTGATCATCCTACTCTCGTCCTCGCCATCCGAGGGCCGGGGCGATGTCCCGGGCGATGATTTCCAGGCGCTTGAGGATCTGCGCCTGGGTCGAGCTTTCGGCCTGGACCACGGCGATCACGTAGTCAGCATAGGGCAGCAGGGACGGGTCCTGTTGCAGGCTGGCGATCACTTCGTCGGGATGGCCGTGGTGCACGTTCATCAGGCGCAGGTGCTCCTGCAGGTCCACGGCTTGATCAATCAGGCCTTCGCGTTGCAGGCGCGGGATGTGGCGCTCGATATCCACCGCCAGTTCCGCTTGGGCACTGGCGCGATCCGCTGCCGGGAAAATTGCCCGCACCACGCCGATTCTCGGTGGGCGATCGGTGCGGGTCCAGGCATTCAAGTAGGCATCGGCCAGGGGTTTTTGCACCGTCAGCGGATCGTGGGTGGCGGTGCCCAGCAGCAAGCCGTTGCCCTGGCTGGCGGTGTATGCCGCGCCTTCGAGGCTGCCGTGGGAGTGCCACAAGCGGCTGCTCAAGCCGGTTGCTGGCGGTTGCAGGGTCAGCGCGCTGTGGGGCATCAATGCCTCGCCGTCGAGTAACTGCTGGACCTGCTGCTGGTGTTCGCTGAAATCGACCTGGCGTTGCACGGCATCACGGCCAAACGCGCTGAAATTGTCGAGGTTGGCGCCGCCGCTGCCCAGGCCCAATTGCACCCGGCCGCCGCTGAGGGCATCGAGCACACTTGCGTCTTCCGCCAGGCGGATCGGGTCTTCGAAAGGCAGCACGATAACCCCGGTGCCCAGTTCGATATGCCGGGTTCGCTCGGCCACCGCCGCCAGCAATACCAGCGGCGACGGCAGCCGGCCAAAGCCGTTGCTCAGGTGGTGCTGGGCAATCCAGCCACCGTCGAAACCGAGGGCCTCGGCGACTTCGAATTGTTCGATCAGGTCGCGGTAGACCTGCTGTGGATCGTCGCCAAAGGCGTGGCTGAGAAAGCCCAGTTTGAAGCTCATGTCAGGGTTCCTTGGGGCAGTGTCGGTTGCCAGCCGAGGGCCGGGGCGATCTGTTCGCGGATGATTTCCAGGGCACGGATCGCCTCCCGCAGCGGGGTGCTGGCGGTCTGTACTTGCAGCACCAGGTGGTCGTTGGCCGTCAGTCTCGGCCCTTGCTGCAACTGCTCGATGATCTGCTCGACCGGGCCGTGCAGGATGCCGAGGCGCCTGAGGGTGGCGTCGAAATCATCATCCACCGGCGCCTTGTACACGCCGATGCTCTGTTGGCGTTGCACGTAGGCCTGGATATCGTTGCGCGTGGCGGCGTCCGGGTTCGGGATCAGCGCCTGTACCCGGGTGACACGGGGCGGGGTGCCGTTGTCACCGGTCCAGGCGTTGCGATAGCGCTTGACCAGTTCTACCCCGGCTTCGGGCGGCAGGTGCGGGTTGGGCGCCATGATCATGCCGTGGCCGCGCTCGGCCACCCGTTCCACCCGTGAGGTGGCTTCCCAGATTCGCTGCCCAAGGCCGGCTGCCCGTGGCAACAGGCGCGAGCCGCTGTCGGTCAGGGGGGCGTTGCCCAGGGCATGGATCAACTGTTGCAGGTGCTGCTCATAATCGCGGTGGCGCGCCTCAGGCTCACGACCGAATGCGGTGAACGTGTCGGGATCAAAACCCGCACCCAGGCCCAGCTCCAGCCGGCCATTGCTCAACAGGTCCAGCACCGAGGCGTCTTCCGCCAGGCGCAGCGGCGCTTCCTGGGGCAACACGATAATCCCGGTGCCCAGGCTGATCCGCCGGGTGCGCTGGGCGATGGCGGCAAGCAATACCAGGGGCGAGGGCAGGCGGCCGTTTTCGCTGGCGAAGTGATGCTGCGCCACCCAGCCACTGTCAAAGCCCAGCTCTTCGGCGACCTTGAACAACTCCACGGTGTCGCGGTAGACCTTGGGCTCGAAGCCGGGGCTGTAGACCCGGCTGAGAAACCCCAGGGAAAAACGCGAACTCATGGCTGCACCTCGCGGGCCAGTTGTTTTTGCAGGGCGGGGCCGGCGTTGATCGACTCCGGCAGGCCGCTGAACGGGCTGATGGTCAGGTAACCCTTGTTGAGCCATACCGCCTCATCCTGCTTTTGCTGCTCGGCGGTGGCGGCGGGGCTGTACTGGAAGCCGATGCCGGGTTTGCCCGGCAGTTTGAATTGCTTGAGGTCGTCGGTGTACACCGCTTCAAAGCCCACGTAGCTGCCGATGCGGGTGAGTTTCACGCCCTTGATCCGTGGGTCTTTTGGCAGGTTGATATTCAGGCCCAGGCCCTTGGGCAAGAGCGCGCCGTCGGGCTGGCGATGCTGGTCCAGCGCATTGACCAGCTTCGCCACCAGTTGCGCCGCGCGTTGTGGGTCTGCCTCCTTCAAATCGGTGCTGACCGCCAGCGCCGGAATGCCCGCCTGCACCGCGACACTGGCGACGTTGAACGTGCCGGAAGCGCTGTTGATCGCCCCCAGGTTATTCCCGGGGTTGGGGCCGACGATCACCAGGTCGGGGTGGGGCATGACTTTTTTCAGGCCCATCAGCAAGGCCATCACCGGCGTGCCGCTGATTTCGATCTGCACGTCTTTGCCGGCACATTCGGGGCTTTGGCACACGCCGTTTTCAGTGGTGCTGATGGAGTAACTGTCGGGGTAGGCCGGGTCGTCGTCATGGCCAACGGTGACTTCGCGACCAAAGAAAAACGCACCGCCCCGTGCGCTCTGGTCGGCCTGCGGTGCGGCAATCCGCACCGTATGCCCCTGGGCCTTGAGCTCGGTGTACAGGGCGCGAATATTGGGGTGCTGATAACCGTCGTCGTTGCTCAGCAAAATGTTCAGGGCAAAGGCCTTCGAGACGAACAGGCTGCCGACTGCCAGCATCCATGCGCTGCGCTTCATGGTGTGACTCCCTGGGTAAAGCGATTGGCCGGGCGCGGCAGGCCGAGGTTTTCCCGCAGGGTGGTGCCTTCGTATTCGGTGCGGAACAGCCCGCGTTGCTGCAGCAGTGGGATTACCTGCTCGACGAACAGGTCGATGCCGCCCGGGAAGTACGGGAAGAACACGTTAAACCCGTCACAGGCACGGGCTTCGAACCACTGCTCGAAGAAGTCGGCAATGTCTTCGGCGGTGCCGATTACCGGGTTGCCGGCGGTCAGGTGCAGGTACAGCTGGCGGATGCTCAGGTTCTGGCTGCGGGCCAGTTCCAGCAGTTTGTCGCGACGGCTGCCGCGCTGGCCTACCGGGGTTTCCGGCAGCGGGTCGTCGAGGTCGTAGCCCGACAGGTCGATGTCATCGCCCAGGGTGTCGGCCAGGAAACGCAAGCCCAGCACCGGGTCCACCAGGGCCTGGAATTCTTCGAACAGCGCCTGGGCCTGTTCGCGGGTTTCGCCGATAAACGGGGTGACACCGGGCAGGATCTTGATGTGGTCGGGGTCACGGCCAAAGGCGGCGGCGCGTTGCTTGATGTCTTGATAGAAAGCCTGGGCGCCGGCCAGGTCATGGTTGACCGCAAAAATCAGCTCGGCAACGCGGGCGGCGAGGGCCTTGCCGGGTTCCGACGCACCGGCCTGCACCAGCACCGGATGGCCCTGTGGAGGGCGGGCGACGTTGAGTGGGCCACGTACGGAAAAATGTTCGCCGCGATGATTCAGGGTGTGCAGTTTGGCCGGGTCGAAATACTCCCCGCTGGCCTTGTCGCGGGTGAAGGCGTCGTCGTCCCAGCTGTCCCACAGGCCCTTGACCACGTCGTGGAATTCTTCGGCGCGCTGGTAGCGGTCGCCATGGTCGATATGGGTTTCGCGGCCGAAGTTCCAGGCCTCATCCGAGACCACCGAGGTCACCAGGTTCCAGGCGGCGCGCCCCTTGGACAGGTGATCGAGGGAGGCGAACTTGCGAGCGATATGGTACGGCTCGTTGTAGCTGGTGGTGGCGGTGGCGATCAGGCCGATGTTGCTGGTGACGGCTGCCAAAGCGGCCATCAGGGTCAAGGGTTCGAAGTGTTCGGCGCGGGCAGTGCGGCTGAGGGCGTCATGATGATGGCCCCACAGGGCGACCACGTCGGCGACGAACAAGGCGTCGAATTTGCCGCGTTCGGCGGTTTGCGCGATGTGTTTGAAGTGCTCGAAATCCAGGCTGGCATCCGCCTGGGCCAGGGGATGGCGCCAGGCCGATACATGGTGGCCGCTGTTGGCCAGGAAGGCCCCCAGCTTGAGTTGATCGGTACGTCGGGTCATGGGCAGGCTCCCGCAAAAGGTCAGGCGCAGGGCCGGCGAACCGGCCCCGCGGGCTGGGTCAGAAGGCGTACGTCACGCCGGTGTACCAATAGCCACCGGTGGTGCCGTAAGGCGAAAAGGTACCGTACGGGAAGCCGCCGGAACTGCTTACCAGGTCGGTGCGTTTCGGGTACTTGTTGAACAGGTTGTTGGCCCCAGCATTCAGGGTCACGGCCTTGGTCAGGTGGTAGTCGATGTTCAGGTCAGTGATCCAGGTCGGCGCGAAGTTACGGTCGTAGATCTCGGCGGTGCCGTACTCGGTGTAGGAGCCGTAGCGGGTCAGGTTGAGGCTGGTTTCAACCTTGTCGTAGGTCCAGGTGGTGCCCAGCAGCAGCTTGGATTGCGGCAAGCCGTACTTGAGGTTGCCCTGGCGCTGGCGGTCATAGCCACCGTCCGGGCCGAGGGCCTGGGCGGCCACGGTCGAGGCGTGGATCGAGTCGATCTGGGTGGTGTTCCAGTTGAAGCCGGCGCTGTATTTCAGGCTGCCATAGGCACCGATGTCCTGGCGGTAGTCGCCCACCAGGTCGACGCCGCGGGTGGTGGTGTCGAGGGCGTTGGTGAAGTAGGTCACCGCCTGGTTCGGGTTGAGCCCGGCGTCGGCGAGGATCGCGCTGATTTGCGGCGTGCCGCCCAGGTAACCGGTCTGGGCGATGCGGTCCTTGATCACGATCTGGTAGGCATCCAGGGTGATGTTGGTGTTGTCAGTGGGTTGCAGGGTCAGCCCGATGCTGTAGTTGGTCGACTTTTCAGGCTTGAGGGTGGTCGCGCCCAGGGCCTTGGCCACATCGGAGTTCACCGCCACGTTGCGGTAGTCGAACAGTTGCCCGTTGACGCTGGTTTGCGAGGTGGAGCTGTAGATCTGCTGGGCCAGGGACGGTGCGCGGAACCCGGTGCTGACGGTGCCGCGCAAGGCCAGGATCGGGGTCAGCTGGTAGCGGGTGGAGAACTTGCCGTTGGTGGTGGTGCCCGAGCCGTCGTTGTAGTGCTCGTAGCGCCCGGCCAGGTCCACGTGCCATTTGTCGGTGAGGTCCTGGCCGATCTCGCCGTAGCCCGCGAGGCTGATGCGGCTTTTTTCGGCGGCGTCGGCCGGGGTGGTACCGGCACCGGAAATGGTTCCGGGTGGAATGATCGCGCCGTTGGCACCGGTGTCGAAAGGCCCGCTGGCGTAGGAGGCGAGGTCACCCTTGCCGATCTTGTAGTCTTCGTAGCGCTGTTCCAGGCCCCAGGAAATCTGCGTCGGCTTGTACAGGCCGAGGTCGAAGGCGCGGGTCAGGTCGAGGTTGTTGGTCCACTGGCTGAAGGTTTTTACGCCGGTGTCGACCGAGGTCGGTGAGTTCGGGCCGTAGCTCAGGTTGTAGGTGTCGGTGAGGGTGGCCCGGGCATGGTCCTGGCCGTAGGTGCTCGACAGGTCATAGTCCCAGCCGGCGGCCTGGCCCTTGCCGCCAAACGCCACCTGGAAGTCGTCTTCGATGAAGCGCAGGTTGTCTTCGATACCTTCCGGGTACGGGGTCTGGATGCCGTTGAACGACGGCGGCTGGTGGAATGCCAGGGGCTTTTCCGAGTTGCGGTGGGTGTAGGTCGAGAACGAGTACAGGGTCAGCGCGTCGGCGACCGGCAGCTCGGCGTTGTAGCCGAGGCTGAAGTTCTTCGCCTCGGGCAAGCCGGTGCCGTAGTAGGTGTGGCGTTGGCTGGTGTTGCCGGCACTGTCGGTATACGGCGCCGCATCGGAACGGTCCGAGACGTCCTGTTTCTTCACGTCCAGGGCGAGGTTGATGAAACCGTCGTTGGGCAGGGCCAGGCCGACATTGCCGGTTTGGCGCACGGTTTCGCCATCGCCGTTTTCATAGTTCTGGCCGTAGGTGGTGGACAAGCTGCCGCCGTGGTCGGTTTGCTTGAGCACGATGTTGATCACGCCGCCGATGGCGTCCGACCCGTATTGCGCCGAGGCGCCGTCACGCAGCACTTCGATGTGATCCACCAGGGCGGTGGGGATCATGTCCAGGTCCACCGGTTGCGAGCCGGAGTTGAGGGAGGTGGCGTTGTTCAGCAGCGCGCTGTTGTGGCGGCGCTTGCCGTTGACCAGCACCAGCACCTGGTCGCCGTTCAAGCCGCGCAGGCTGATGGGGCGCACGATCGAGGTCGAACCGAAGCCCGACGAGGCCGGCTGGTTGAGGGACGGCAGCACCTTGCTCAAGGCACGGGTCAGGTCGCCCTGGCCGGTGGCGAGCAACTGCTTGGAAGAAATCACGTCCACCGGCGCCGGGCTGTCGGCCAGGGTGCGGGCCTGGCCACGGTTGCCGATGACCACGACGGTGTCCAGGGGGTTATCGCTGGCCGGGGCGTCGGCGGCGAGGGTCAGGCTGCTGTAGCTGACGGCCTCGCACACGGCGAGGAACAACAGGGTATGGGCGAAAGCCTTGCCGGGTTGGCGGCGGCCGGCGGCGCGTGATGGATTCATGATGTGCAACACTCCAGTGTGGTTAGGCAACGGGCCTTGTTCGAGGACGGCTTGTTAAGTTCAAGCTCTGGTGGAGGCAGGAGAGCAAAGGCTGTGCCATCGCTGAAAAGTCTTGGATAACAAGGAGTTGTTGGAGGGTTTGCGGGGCGGGTGGTGTTTTTCTAACAGGCGGGAGGGCAGGGTGTTGGTTTTTGTGCAGGGGATTTTTTCGCGAAGCTGCTTGCGTACGCTGGGCCGGGGGAGCGCCTCCTTGGCACACCCCTTGCTCTCCCCACGCCATACCTAAACCCAAGGAAGTTTTTCTGTATGCCTAGACCTGGCCCGCGCAACGCCCTCACTGATATTCCCGGCCTGGAGGTTGGCCACGCCACAGACCTGTACGCCGACACCGGCGTCACGGTGATCCGCCCGGATGGTTTCTGGACTGCCAGTATCGACATTCGCGGTGGAGGCCCAGGTGGTCGCGAAACCGCGGCGCTGGAGCCGGAGAACATGGTGGGCCAGTTGCACGCGCTGGTGTTTGCCGGTGGCTCGGTGTTTGGCCTGGCGGCGGCGGATGCGGTGGCGGCGAAGTTGTCCCAGGACCAGGTGGGGTTGCATTTGAAGCCGGGTGCGCCGGCGATTCCTATCGTGCCGGCGGCGGTGTTGCATGATTTGGCGAATGGCGGGGACAAGGATTGGGGCCTGGAGCCACCTTACCGGCGACTGGGGTTCGAGGCGCTGGCCAATGCCGGTCCGGAGTTTGAGCTGGGCTCTGTCGGGGCCGGGCGTGGGGCCATGGCCGGGGTGTTGAAAGGCGGGCTGGGGACGGCGTCCCTGGATTTGGGCGATGGGTTGGTGGTTGCCGCGTTGGTGGTGGCTAACCCGATTGGTTCGGTCTACATGCCGGATGGCGAGACGTTCTGGGCGTGGCCCTGGGAGGTGGCGGGGGAGTTTGGCGGGGCGCGGCCGGTGACGGAGATGGATTGCAGTGATCCGATGCCGGAGTTGTCGCGGCTGGATTCCATGGGGCGTCTGCAAGCGGGGGCCAATACCACGCTGGTGGTGGTGGCGAGTACGGCGCGGTTGACGGTGGCGGAGTGCAAGCGGGTGGCGATCATGGCGCAGGACGGGATTGCCCGGGCGGTGCGGCCGGCGCATTTGCCGTTTGATGGGGATACGGTTTTTGCGTTGGCTTCGGGGGCAGTGGAGGTGGCGGATGGGCCTCGGCGGCAGGTGGAGATTGGGCGGATTGGGTCGGCGGCGGCTGATTGTGTGGCTCGGTCGATTGCTCGGGGGGTGTTTGCTGCGCGGGGTTAGGGTGGGGTGTATATCCGTTACTCCGCGGGCCGCCGCGAC
>NZ_JACAPX010000027.1:471-25343 GCF_013385435.1 Pseudomonas sp. F9001 | reverse complement strand
TGGCCCGTCGCGGCGGCCCGCGCAAGCGTGCCGGAGTGCGGGCATGCCGAGCCTAGGCGAGGCACCGAGTGGTGGGGCAAAGACCTTTTGGTTACTTTTGGGGCGTTTGCCAAAAGTGACCCGCTGTAAGAGCGGAACCCTAAGTGGCCGTTACCGCAGCAACGGATATGTACACTCACGAAACCCGCTCCCCAATCACAACCCCATCCCGCCACCAAGCCGCCAAACTAAAGACGTTCGGCGCCTTGAGCAGCGAAAAATGATTCCCCGGCCCATACCAAACCTCCAACACCCCCACGCACCCGCGCCACCCCTCAACCATCAACCCCTGCTCCCGCTGATTACCCGCCACATCGAGTGTCGGGTCCTCCGCCAACACCAACCGCACCACCCCCTCATACCGTCGGGCAGGCCGATAAACCGTACGCAACGCCGACGCATACGTGCGCGCCGGCCCATCCATGGCATCCACCGAAGACCGCGCAGGCAACAACCCAACCCCCACCATCCCCCCATGCAACAACCTTCGCTGCTCCACTTCATCGCGCCCGGCAAAATCCACCGCATCAATCCCAAGCGACTTACCCGAAGCCACCTGCATCGACTCAATCAGCCGCAACAACGCCGCCGTCGTGGTATAGGGTCGGCCCACCACCCCATTGCCCCCGGGCGCCTCGCTGTCGATCAACGTCAACGACGCCACCTCACGCCCCTGAGCCTGCAACCGCGTGGCCATCTCGAACACCACCCAACCGCCAAACGAATGCCCCACCAAATGCACCGGCCCCGAAGGACATTCCTGCTCCAGCGCCTGCAAATAACAGCGCGCCGCCGCCTCAACCTGGCTATGGGGCACCACCTCCCCATCCAGCCCACGGGGCTGCAAGCCAAAGATCGGCCAGTCCCGGCCCAACGCCTCGGTCAACCCCACAAACCCGGTCACGCTATCCCCCGCCCCCGGCACACAGAAGATCGGTGCCTGCCCGGCGCGACCACTCTGGATCCGCAACAACGGCTGATGCACCGCCACAGCCGGCGCCTCACTCAACGCCAGGGCCTCACCCATCGCCTGCCCCAGCGCCTGGATATGCGGTGCCTGCATCATGCTCTGGTGATCCCCCGGCACCTCAATGCGGCGCAATTGCCCCACGGCCAGTGCCTCATCCCATCCCAAATCCAGGCTGCGCCGCGAGAGTTCCGTCGGCCGCTCGGCGGCGCTGAACAAGTGCACCGCCAGTGGCATCGGGAACAGGCTGTAATGCGCCAACGCATGCCCATGCCCGACTTCCCGCTGGATAAAACTCAACAGGTCCGCGTCCGAAGCCGCCGCCATCTGCGCGTACAGCAAATGCCGATCGCGGCAGCGTTGCAGCAAACCCGCAAAGTCCAGCTGTCCAATGTCCGCTTCCAGTTGCTCAAGGCTCGCCAACTCATCCACACCTCCCTGTGCCTTCCAATACGCCGTGCACTGCAACAGCAAATGCCGCTTGAGGGCATCCGGCCCGCTCCAGCGCGCCTTGCCCTGGTCGGTCATGCGCGGCACGTAGCTGTCGATCAACCCGAGGAATGCCACCGGTTCGTCCAGCCCCTGCAGTTGCATCGCCACTTCATAGGCCAACACCCCGCCGAACGACCAACCCGCCAGCCGATACGGCCCATGGGGCTGCACCGAGCGGATAATCCCCACCAGCCGCGCCGCCAGGCCTTCCATGGTCTGCAACTGCACCTCGCCAAGGGGCGCACCGGGCAAGCCATAGATCGGATAATCCCCCGGCAGGTGCCGGCCCAGCGCCGGGAAATACACGTCCATGCCGCTGAACTCATGCACCAGGAACAACGGCGGCTGGCTGCCGCTGGCGCGTACGGTGATCAGCGAGCTGTTGTCCTCCCGCGCCGTGCGCTGACCGAGCATCGAGGCAACCGAGGCCACGCTGGCGTGCTGGAACAGCTCGGCCAACGACACCTCAAGCCCCGCCTCTTCCATCAGGTTGACCAGCCGGATCGCCAGCAACGAATGGCCACCCAGTTCAAAGAAACTGTCATGGCGCCCGACCTGCTCCAGCCGCAACACCTCGGCCCAGAGGCGTGCCAGTGTCTGTTCCAGCTCGTTCGCCGGCGCCTCGAACACGCGGCTCGCCGATGCCTCCAGCGCGGGCATCGGCAGGGCCTTGCGGTCGACCTTGCCGTTGGCTGTCAGGGGCATTTTTTCCAGCGGTACATAGGCCGATGGCACCATGTAGTCCGGCAGGTGCTGCAGCAGATGACTGCGCAACACTTCGATGGCCAGCGGCTCGCCGGTGTAGTACGCCACCAGGCGCTTGTCCCCCGGCGCATCTTCTCGTGCCAGCACCACCACATCCTTGATGCCGCTGCAGGTGGCCAGGCGTGCTTCGATCTCGCCCAACTCGATGCGGAAGCCGCGGATCTTCACCTGGTCGTCATTACGCCCGATGCACTCCAGCAGTCCGGCCGCCGACCAGCGCCCAAGGTCGCCGGTGCGGTACAACAAGCCATCGCCAAACGGATCATCGACAAACTTCTCGGCCGTCAGCTCCGGCCGGTTCAGGTACCCCTTGGCCACGCCATGCCCGCCAATGCAGATTTCCCCGACCACACCCAGCGGCACCGGCTGCAAGTGCGCATCCAGCAGGTGGATTTGCGTGTTGGCAATCGGCCTGCCGATCGGCACGCTTTCGGCATCGGCGGCGATGGCCTGCACTTCATGCGTGGTGGCGTAAGTGGTGGTTTCCGTCGGGCCGTAGCAATGCACCAGCCGCAGTGCCGGCGCCTGGGCCAGCAGGCTGCGGAACGCCGCCGGGTCGGCCCGTTCGCCGCCGCACAACAGGATGCGCAGCCCGGCCAACGCGTCGGGAATCAATTGCACGTACTGGTTGAACAGCGCAGTGGTGACGAACAGGATCGTCGCCCCGCCCGCCTTCAGTGCCCGGCCAAACGCGCCGGGGTCGAGCAAGGTCGCATGGTCGATCACCAGCACCTGGCCGCCGTTGAGCAAGGGGCCCCACACGTCCATGGTGCTCGCGTCGAACGCCGGGTTGGAAGCGAACGCCACGCGGTCATGGGCGTTGAAATCGGCGTAGCCGTTATTGATCACCAGCCGCGTGATGCCCCGGTGCGGTACCAGCACACCCTTGGGGGTGCCGGTGGAACCGGAGGTGTACATGATGTACGCCACGCGCTCCGAGGACTGCGACAGGTCCGGGTTGTGGCTCGGCTGCGGGTCCAGCGCCAGGGTGTCGAGGTCGATACGTCGGGCCGGGTAAGCGACAGGCTCGCTGCTGTGGGTCAACAGCCACACCGCGCCACTGTCCTGCACCATAAAGGCCTGGCGCTCGGCCGGGGCGTTGATGTCCAGCGGCACGTAGGCCGCCGCGCATTTGAGGATTGCCAGTTGGCTGAGCAACAGGTCAATCGAGCGCGGCAACAGGATCGCCACATGGTCGCCGGGCTGCACGCCCAGGTTGCGCAGGTGGTGCGCCAACTGGTTGGCGCGGGTGTTCAGCGCGCCGTAACTCAGGGTGTGTTCACCATGCACCACTGCGATAGCACCCGGGCGTGCCTGGGCCTGGGCTTCGAACAAACGCTGCACCGTATGTTCGTGGGGGAATTCGCGCTGGGTGGCGTTGAATTCCATCCGCAGTTTTTCACGCTCCGCCGCCGGCAGAATCGACAGTTGGCTGATTGAGCCCCCTGCATTCTGTTCCAGGGCCTGCACCAGTTGCTCCAGGGCAACATGCAGGTACTCGCAGAGGCGTGGCGCGCCCTGCCCCATGGCGTCAAAGCCAAACCCGTCGCCCAGGTCATCGACACTCAGGGACAGCGCAAAGTTGGTACGTTCCTCGGCCTTGAGCACCTGCATGCCCTGCCACGCCTCGGCTACGCCGCCAGCGTGCGGGGCGCTGTGGCGATAGTTGAACAGCACGCTGAACAGCGGCGTATTGGCCGGCAGCCCGCTGCAACGCTGGGCCAGGGCCAGTGGCGCATGTTCGTGACTGAGCAACCGGGTCAGGCTTGCGTGGGTGGCCATCAGCGCTGCGTGCACCGTGCGTTCACCCAGGTCGACCCGCAGCGGCAAGGTGTTGATGAACACACCCAAGGCACGTTCGGCGCCTTCGCCGCCTTGCAGCCGGCCCAGCAATACGGTGCCAAACACCACCTGCTCGCGGCCGGAAACCTTGCCCAGCACCTGCGCCCAGGCCAGGTGCATCAGGCTCGCAGCACTCACCCCAAGCTGCCGTGCCAGGGTGCGCAGGCGCCCGTTCAACAGCGGGTCGACGCGCAAATGTGCCTGTTGCGCTTCACCCGGTGCACTCAATGCCAGCGTCGGCTCATCGACCTCCCCGAGCATCTCGCGGAAGAACGCTTCGTGCTCTTCCTCGCGCATGCCCAACCGCGTCTGCGCCACATAATTGCGATACGGCACCGCCGCACCCAATTGCTCGCGCCGGCCGAGCAAGCACGCCTGCATCTCGTGCTGCAGCACCTCCAGCGCAACGTGGTCCATCACCAGATGATGGAACAGCAACAACGCAACCACCCGCTGGTTGGCCGGGTCCTCGGCGTACACCAGGCGCATCAGCGGTGCCTGAGCCAAGTTCAGCCGATGCTGTTCGAAGCGCGCCTGCAATTGCTCCAGCACATTGCCCGTCGCCTGAATCGCCTCAACCCGCAGCGAGGCCTGGCGCCACACCACCTGCACCGGTTCTTCCAGCCCGTCCCAGTGCATCGACGAGCGCAGGATATCCTGCCGCTCGATCACCGCCTGCAACGCCTGGGCAAACGCTTCAAGGCGCTCGACGCTGGCGAAGGCAAACTGCGCCTGCAACAGGTACGCGTCACCCTGTTGCACTGCGCGATGGTGATACAGGATCCCGGCCTGCAACGGCGCCAGCGGGTAGATATCCTGCACGTTGGCTGCGCCGCCGGGAATGCTCGCGACAAGGCGGTCGATGGCGGCCTGCTCCAGGTTCACCAGCGGGAGCATGTCCGGGGTGATCCGCGTGCAATCCGCGGCAATCCCATTGGCCGGCACCACCACTTCGCGACTACCACCCACGGCAGCCGCCAAGGCTGCAAGGGTGGGTTGACCAAACAGCACTTTCACATCCGCCGACAACCCGACCCGACGCATGCGGCCGATCAGGCTGGCGGCCAGCAGCGAATGGCCGCCCAGCTCGAAGAAATGGTCGTGCCGACCCACACGCTCCACCTTGAGCAAATCCGCCCACAGGCCGGCCAGGGTGATTTCGGTTTCCCCCACAGGCGCGACGTACTCCCGGACGCTCACCGATTCCAGGCCCGGCGCCGGCAGTGCCTTGCGGTCAAGCTTGCCATTGGGGCTCAGGGGCAAGGCGTCCAGGTGCATGAAGGTGGCCGGTACCATGTAGTCCGGCAGGTGTTCCAGCAAATGGCTGCGCAAAGCGTCGATTTGCGCCGGCACGCCGGTGTAGTAAGCCACCAGCCGTGAATCGCGGGCGACCACGGCGGCTTCGTTGATCTGCGGGAATTGCAGCAGTCGCGCCTGGATCTCCCCCAGTTCGATGCGCAAGCCACGGATTTTCACCTGGTCGTCATTGCGGCCCAGGTACTCGATGGTGCCGTCCGGCAGGTAGCGCCCGACGTCGCCGGTGCGGTACATCCGGCCCGCGCTGAACGGGTCCTTGAGGAAGCGCTCGGCCGTCAGCTCAGGACGGTGCAGGTAACCCCGCGCCACTTGCACACCGCCGATGAACAGCTCGCCCACCACACCCAATGGAACAGGCTGCAACTGCCCGTCCAGCAGGTACATGCGGGTGTTGGCAATCGGCTTGCCGATGGGGGTGTTGTCCGGCGTGACGGGCCCGGCGCAATCCCACGCCGTCACGTCCACCGCCGCTTCCGTCGGGCCGTAGAGGTTGTACAAACCGATGCCCGGCAACTGCTGCTTGAAACGGCGCACCAGGCTGCCGGGGAGCGCTTCACCGCTGCACATCACCCGCACCAGCCCAGCGCTCTGGCTGACGTCGCCGTGGGCCAGGAACACATCGAGCATAGACGGCACAAAGTGCAGCGTGGTGATCTGCTCCGCCTCGATCACCTCACACAGGTAGGCCGGGTCTTTATGCCCGCCTGGACGCGCCATGACCAAACCGGCGCCGGTGAACAGCGGCCAGAAAAACTCCCACACCGACACGTCGAAGCTGAACGGGGTTTTCTGCAACACCCTGTCCTGGGCAGTCAGCCCGTACTCGTCCTGCATCCACAGCAGGCGGTTGACCACGCCCGCGTGCTCGTTGATCACGCCTTTCGGTTGGCCGGTAGAACCCGAGGTGTAGATCACGTAGGCCTGATGCTGCGCGGTCAGCCCATCCACTCGTGGGTTGGACGTTGGTTGGTGCTGCCAGGTGTTCCGGTCCAGGTCCACCAGCGGCACCGTGACGTCGCCCAGCAACGAACGGGTTTCGCCCTGCACCAGCACGGCGGCCGGTGCGCTGTCCTTGAGCATGTAGGCGATACGTTCCAGCGGATACGCCGGGTCCAGCGGCACATAACCGCCGCCCGCCTTGAGGATTGCGAACAGGCCAATGACCATCTCCAGGCCGCGCTCGACGCAAATCGCCACCCGCGAATCCGGCTGTACACCCAGCTCCCGCAGATGGTGCGCCAACTGATTGGCCCGTTCGTTCAGCTCGCGATAGCTCAGGCACTCCGAGCCTGCCTTCACCGCAAGCGCATCCGGCGTTCTCGCCACCTGGGCTTCGAACATACCGTGCAGCGTCTGGTCGAGGTTGTAATCCACTGTGGTGTTATTGAAGTCGAACAGCAGATGCTGGCGCTCCTGAT
The DNA here is from genome assembly GCF_013385435.1 of Pseudomonas sp. F9001. NCBI lineage: Bacteria > Pseudomonadati > Pseudomonadota > Gammaproteobacteria > Pseudomonadales > Pseudomonadaceae > Pseudomonas > Pseudomonas sp. F9001. Next base: position 18,503 of record NZ_JACAPX010000027.1, on the reverse strand, counting down.
CGTCCAGCAAGTCAGCCTGCTCCAGCACCGCCTGATCGTTATCCACCATGGCCTGCAGCACGCGGGTGAAATAGCCGACATAGCGTTGCATGGTCGACTCGTCGAACAACGCGATGGCGTATTCCAGGGTGCCGCGAATTTCGCCCCGGGTCTCGCCGAGGTTCAGGGACAGGTCGAACTTGGCAAAGTGACTGTCCTCCACAATGCCTTCAAGGCTCAGGTCGCCGAGGGCCAGCACCGGCGCGTCACTGTCCTGCCAGGTCAACATCGTCTGGAACAGCGGGCTATGGGCCAGGCTGCGCAATGGCCGGGTGATTTCCACCACCTGCTCAAACGGCAGATCCTGATGAGCCTGGGCGTCCAGCGCCAGCCCCTTGACCCGCGCCAGCAGCGCCTCGGCGCTCAGTTCGCCCGAGATATCAATGCGCACTGCCAGGGTGTTGACGAACAACCCGATCAGGCCTTCCACCTCGGCCCGCTGGCGGTTGGCGACCGGCGAGCCGATCACCACTTCCTCCTGCCCGGCCAAACGCGCGAGCAACGAGGCCCACGCCGTCATCATCACCATGTACAGCGTGGTGCCGTGGCGCTGGCTGAGGGCCTTGAGCCCGGCACTCAGGCGCTCATCCAGGTGCACGTCGACGCTGCTGCCGGCGTAGTCCTGCTGGGCCGGGCGTGGACGGTCGGTCGGCAACATCAGCAGCGCCGGCGCACCGGCCAGGGTGTGTTGCCAGTAGCTGCTCTGGCGATGCAGCACTTCGCCGCTCAGCCACAGGCGCTGCCATACGGCAAAGTCGCTGTACTGGATCGGCAACGGCGGCAGTGGGTCAGCCTCACCGTGGCTGAACGCCTGGTACAGCGCCATCAGTTCGCGGGTCAGCACGCCCATGGACCAGCCATCGGACACGATGTGGTGGATAGTCAGCAGCAACACGTGATGATCGTCGGCCATGATCACCAGGCGCCCGCGCAACAGCGGGCCGCGCTGCAAATCAAAAGGCGCCGAGGCTTCGCCCTGGATCAACGCGTCCAGCACCTGCTGTGCTTCGGGGTGGCGACGCAGGTCCTGGACTTGCAGGGGCATCACTTCTTCAGGCGGCACGATCAGCACCTGGGCGTCGTCATCCTGCTGGGCAAACCGACTGCGCAAGGTCTCATGCCGCGCGACGATCCGCGCCAGGGCCCGTTGCAGCGCGTCGACGTGCAACTGCCCGCGCAGGCGCAGGCCGATGGGAATGTTGTAGGCGGTGTTGGCGCCCTCCATCAGCGCCAGGAACCACAGGCGTTGCTGGGCAAACGACAACGGCAACTCCGTGTCCCGCGCCGCCGGCAGGATATCCGGCAAGGTGCTGCGCCCGGCCTGGGCCACTACCTGCGCCACCGCCGCCAGTTCGGCATTGGCGAACAGTTCGCCCAGTGCCAGGTCGACCCCCAGTTGCTGGCGAACCTGGGACACCATGCGCATGGCCAGCAACGAATGGCCGCCCAACTCAAAGAAATGATCCTGGCGCCCAACACGTTCCACTTGCAACACCTCGGCCCAGATCTGCGCGAGGACGGCTTCGATATCGCCATGAGGCGCCTCGTATTCGCGGGTGAAGACGGCGGCCAGGTCCGGCTTTGGCAGGGCCTTGCGGTCCAGTTTGCCGTTGGCAGTCAGGGGCAACGCATCGAGTTTCACGTAGGCCACCGGCACCATGTAGTCCGGCAAGTGCGCCACCAGATGGGCACGAACCTCGCCCACTTCAAGCGGTTCGAATTGCGGGTTTTCGGTGAAGTAAGCCACCAGCCGTGGCTGGCCCGGTTGGTCTTCACGGGCCAGCACCACCACTTCCTGAAGACCAGGCAGTTGGTTGAGGCGGGTTTCGATTTCCCCCAGTTCGATGCGCACACCGCGGATTTTCACCTGGTCGTCGTTGCGGCCCAGGTACTCGATATTCCCGTCCGGCAACCAGCGCGCCAGGTCGCCGGTGCGGTACATGCGGCCCGAATTGAATGGGTCATTCAGGAAACGTTCGGCGGTCATTTCCGGGCGATTGAGATAACCCCGCGCCACGCCCTTGCCGCCCACGTACAGTTCACCGGCAACCCCCAAGGGCACCGGGCGCTGCTGTTCGTCCAGCAGGTAAACCGTGGCGTTGGAAATGGGCTTGCCGATGTGCAACGGCTGCCCGGGCTCGATCCGCCCGGAGGTCGCCACCACCGTGGCTTCGGTGGGGCCGTAGTTGTTGATCACCTCGAAACGCTGGGCCCGGGTGAACTGGCGCAGGCGGTCGCCGCCAATCAGCAAGGTGCGCAGGGTCAGGTGCTCGATGTTCTGGCTGAACGCATATTCGGCCACCGGCGTGGGCAGGAAACACACGTCCAGCGGTTGTGCGCGCCACCAGTCCAGCAGCGCGTCGATATCTTCAGCGCCGTCGTGGGCCGGCGGCAGGTGCAAGGTGGCCCCCACGCACAGCGCCGGCCAGACTTCCCAGGCCATCGCGTCAAAGCCAAACCCGGCAACGCTCGCGGTGTGACGGCCTGCGCACAGGTCAAACGCGGTGCAGTGCCAGTCCACCAGGTTGGCCACGGTGTGATGTTCCACCATCACGCCCTTGGGCAGGCCGGTGGAGCCGGAGGTGTAGATCACGTAGGCCAGGTTGGCGGGCGTGACGGCCACCTGCGGGTTGCTCGCCGAATGGTGGTGCCAGGTAAAACGGTCCAGGTTGATCACCGGCACATCGAGCGCGGGCAGGCGCTCCAGCAATGCATGTTGGGTCAGTACCGCGACCGGGGCGCTGTCGCCGAGCAGGTAGCTCAGGCGCTCGGCCGGGTGCGACGGGTCCACCGGTACATAGCAGGCGCCGGACTTGAGGATCGCCAGCAACCCGGCCAGGGTGTCCAGCCCGCGCCGGGCAACGATGGCCACGCGATCGTCGGGTTTTACCCCCAGCGCCAGCAGGTGATGGGCCAGCAGGTTGGCTTGTTGATTCAACTCGGCATAGGTCAGCTGGCGGCCTTGATACACCGCGGCCACCGCGTCCGGGGTCAGCAGGGTCTGGGCCTCGATACGCCCATGCAGGGTGGTGCCTTGCGGGAAGTCGATGGCTGTCGCATTGAACTGCTCCAGCAAGTGCCGCTGCTCCGCCTCGGGCAACACCGACAAGCGATTCAAGGGTGTTTCGGGTGCCTCTTCCAGCGCGTGAACCAGGTTCCCCAGGGCAGTTTGCAGATAAGCGCACACCCGCTGCGGATCAACCTGGGCACTGGCCAACAGGCTCAGGCTGAAGTCTTCGCCCAGGTCGTCGACGCTCAGGGTCAACGGGTAGTTGGTGCGTTCCTCGGAGCGCAACGCTTGAATACCCTGCCAGGCCGAGACCGCTTCGGCGCTCGCGCCGCCTGCGCTATGGCGGTAGTTGAGCAACGCGCTGAACAGCGGCGTCGGCGCCACTACACCGCTGCAACGCTGGGCCAGGGCCAGCGCCGCGTGTTCGTGACGCAGCAAGGTGGTCAGCCGGGCATGGGTCGCCTTGACCCCGGTGCGCACGTCTTCGGCGCCTACATCCACCCGCAACGGCAAGGTGTTGATAAAGATTCCCAGGGCACGGTCGGTGTCGTGGCTGCCCTGCATGCGGCCCATCAGCACCGTGCCGAACACCACCTGTTCCTTGCCCGCCAGCACTCCCAGCACCTGGGCCCAGCCCATGTGGAACAGGCTCGCGGCGCTGACGCCCAACTGCCGGGCCTGGGCGCGCAAGCGCCGGCTCAGCTCCGGGGCCAGCGGCAGGCTGATCTCCTGGATGTTGTCGCCGTCGCCCTGCACATCCTGCAGGCCGTAGGGCAAGGTCGGCTCGCTGATGTCGCCGAGCATCTGCCGGAAGAACCCTTCGTGCTCCTGCTCGCTGATGCCCAGGCGCGCCTGGGCGACATAGTTGCGAAACGGCACCGCCTGGCCCAGTTCAGCCGCCCTGCCCAGCAGGCAGGCTTGCATCTCGTGGCAGACCACTTCCAGCGCGCTGTGGTCCAGGGCCATGTGGTGGAACAACAGCATCGCCACCACCCGTTGGCCGGCTTCATCCCAGGCCCGCACCAGGCGCAGCAGCGGCGCGCGGGTCACGTCCATGCGGTAGTGGCGGCCATCGAACAGGCGATGCAACTGGGCGGCGATATCGCCGTCTGCCGGGTCCAGTTCAATCGCCTGCACCGGCAGGCGCGCCGTGCGCCAGACCACTTGCGACGGCTCTTCCAGGCCTTCCCACACCACGCCGGTCCGCAGGATGTCGTGACGGTCGATCACCTGTTGCAAGGCCAGGGCAAAGCCCTCGAAACGCTCAAGGCTGTCGAAGGCAAACAGCGACTGCATGATGTACGGGTCGCCGTGTTCGGCACTCACATGATGGTAGAGGATGCCCTCCTGCAACGGTGCCAGCGGGTAGATGTCCTGCACATTGGCGACGCCACCCTCGACGGTCTCGAGGATGCGATCGATGGACGCTTGGCTGAGGGTCGACAGGCTCAGCATCTGCGGGGTAATCGAGGTAGCGCCCGGTGGAATGCCATTGGCCGGCACCTGCACCTCACCGGCCTTGGTGGCCGAGTACTCCCCGGCCTTGATCAGCTCGATCAGCGCCGGCTTGTGTTCGCGCAGCGAGGCCACCAGTGCCGCGTCGCTCAGGGCCTGCTTGTTGCCTTGCACCGACAACTGATCGCCCTTGAGCGCCAGTTGCACATCCTTGGCCTTGAGTGTCGCCAACAGTTCGATGATGCTCACAGGACGATCTCCATTCGTTCGGTAATTGCGGCGTAGCCGGCCAGGGTCGGCTGTTCGAACAGGCCCCGCACATCGGCTTCCATGCCTTCCTGACGCAAGCGTCCGATCAGACTGACGGCCAGCAAAGAGTGCCCGCCCAGCTCGAAAAAGTTGTCGTGACGCCCGACCCGCTCCACCTTCAGCAGCTCGGCCCACAGCCGCGCCAGGGTGATTTCGGTAGCGCCCACCGGGGCTTCGTACTCGCGCACGATCAGCGATTCCACACCCGGCGTCGGCAAGGCCTTGCGGTCGAGCTTGCCGTTGGGGCTCAGGGGCAGAGCGTCCAGATACACGAATACCGCAGGCACCATGAAGTCCGGCAAACGCGCCAGCAGGTGCGCCCGCAACTGTTCGATATCGGCTGGCACGCCGGTGTAGTACGCCACCAGGCGTTCGTCGCGGGCCAACACGGCCGCTTCCTTCACCTGTGGGTACTCGGTCAGCCGCGCCTGGATTTCTCCGAGTTCAATACGCAGGCCACGGATTTTTACCTGGTCGTCATTACGGCCCAGGTACTCGATATTGCCATCCGGCAGGTAGCGCCCGACGTCACCGGTGCGGTACATCCGGCCTGGGTTGAACGGGTCCTTGAGGAAGCGCTCGGCCGTCAGTTCGGGACGGTGCAGGTAACCGCGAGCCACTTGCACACCGGCGATAAACAGCTCGCCCACCACGCCCAGCGGCACCGGTTGCAACCGGGCATCCAGCAGGTACATGCGGGTGTTGGCAATCGGCTTGCCGATAGGCGTGTTGTCCGGCACCACGGGCCTGGCGCAGTTCCAGGCGGTCACGTCCACCGCGGCTTCCGTCGGGCCATAGAGGTTGTACAAACCGATGCCGGGCAATTGCTGCTTGAAGCGCCGCACCAGGCCGCCGGGCAAGGCTTCGCCGCTGCACATCACCCGCAGCAGCCCGGCGCCCTGGCTGACATCACCGTGGGCCAGGAACACATCGAGCATCGACGGCACGAAGTGCAAGGTGGTGATCTGTTCTGCCGCGATCACCTCGCACAGGTAAGCCGGCTCCTTGTGCCCGCCGGGGCGTGCCATGACCAGCCGCGCACCGGTGAACAGGGGCCAGAAGAACTCCCACACCGACACATCGAAGCCGAACGGGGTTTTCTGCAGTACCGCATCAGTGGCGTTCAGGCCGTAGGCGTCCTGCATCCACAGCAGGCGGTTGACCACACCCGCGTGCTCGTTGATCACGCCCTTGGGTTGGCCGGTGGAGCCGGAGGTGTAGATCACGTAGGCCTGGTGCTGCGCGGTCAACCCGGGAACCTGTGGGTTGGACACCGGCTGGTGCGCCCAGGTGTTCTGGTCAAGATCCACCACCGGCACCGTCACGTCGCCCAGCAACGAACGGGTAGCGCCCTGCACCAGCAGCGCCGCGGGCTGGCTGTCTTGCAGCATGTAGGCGAGGCGATCCAGCGGGTACGCCGGGTCCAGCGGCACATAACCACCGCCGGCCTTGAGGATCGCAAACAGACCGATGACCATCTCCAGCCCACGCTCGACGCAAATCGCCACCCGCGCATCCGGCTGCACGCCCAGTTCCCGCAGGTGGTGCGCCAGTTGGTTGGCGCGCTGGTTCAGCTCGGCATAGGTCAGGCATTGCTCACCCGCCTTCACCGCCAATGCATCCGGCGTGCGCTCGACCTGGGCCTCGAACAGGCCGTGCAGGGTCTGCGCCAGGTCGTAGTCAACCTCGGTGGCATTGAAATCAAACAGCAGTTGCTGACGCTCTGCATCCCCCAGGATCGGCAGGCGGTCAAGGGCCTGGTGCGGCGCGTGCTCCAGGGCCTCCACCAACTGGGTCAACGCCATCTGCATATAACCGCAGACCCGTTGTGCGCCTACCTGGGCCGGGGTCAACGCGGTGAAGTCATAACCATCACCCAGGTCATCGACGTTCAGGGTCAACGGATAGTTGGTGCGCCCGTCATTGGTCAGGGTCTGCATGCCTTCCCAGGCGTGCTGCGCGTCCTGTGAACGGGTGGCGCCGCCCCGGTGGCGATAATTGAGCATCGAGCTGAACAGCGGCAGCGGCGCCGCCACCCCGCTGCAACGCTGGGCCAGGGCCAGGGAAGCATGTTCATGGCCCAGCAGCGCGGTGAGCCGGGCATGGGTGCTGCGCACGCTGTCGCGCACGCCTTGCCCGTCGATATCCAGGCGCAATGGCAGGGTGTTGATGAACACGCCAAGGGCCCGGTCCGCGCCCTCGCCGCCCTGCATCCGGCCGACCAGCACCGTGCCAAACACCACATTCGGCTTGCCCGACGTCACCGCCAACACCTGCGCCCATGCCAGGTGGAACAGGCTCGCGGTGCTCACGCCCAGCAGGCGTGCCTGGGCCCTGAGGCGCCGGCTGACGGCAGCGTCCAGGTGATGCGTGAATTCTTCGATATCCCGACCATCGCCCTGCACATCCTGCAAGCCAAACGGCAGCGTTGGCTCATGGATATCGCCAAGCATCTCGCGGAAGAACCCTTCATGTTCCTGCTCGCTGACACCCAGTCGCGCCTGCGCCACGTAGTTGCGATAAGGCATCGGCGCGGACTGCGGTGCGGGGTGCCCCAGCAGGTAGCCCTGCATTTCCCGCAGCACCACGTCGAACGCGGTGTGGTCCAGCACGATGTGGTGATACAGCAGCACCGCCACCACCCGCTGATTGGCCGGGTCGTTGGCGTACATCAGGCGGATCAGCGGCGCCTGAGCGATGTCCAGCCGGTAGCGCCGGGCGTCGAAACGCTGATGCAGGCCGGCCAGCACATCACCGTCCAGATGCAGCGCTTCGACCGTCAATCGAGCCTTGCGCCACACCACTTGCACCGGCTGCGCCAAGCCTTCCCAGACCACACCGGTACGCAGGATGTCGTGGCGGTCGATCACCTGCTGCAAGGCCTGGGCGAAGCTGTCCAGGCGCGCCTGGGTATCGAATGCCAGGTGCGATTGCAGCAGGTACGGATCGCCCTGCTCCGCCGTGATGTAGTGGTAAAGAATGCCTTCCTGTAACGGTGCCAGCGGGTAAATATCCTGCACATTGGCGGCGCCACCCGGCACGCTGGCGACGATCTGGTCGATCATCGGCTGATCCAGCTCCACCAATGGCAGCATCGAGGGCGTGATGCGCGGGCAATCGGCGGCGATGGCATTCACCGGCACCACCACTTCCCGGCCACTGCCCACTGCCGCTGCCAATGCCGCCAGCGTCGGCTGGCTGAACAGCACCCGCACATCGGCGCTGAGGCCGGCCTGGCGCATGCGCTCGATCAGGCTTACCGCCAGCAAGGAATGGCCGCCCAGCTCGAAGAAGTGGTCATGGCGGCCCACTTGCTCCACCTGCAACACCTCGGCCCAGATCCGCGCCAGGGTGGTCTCGACTTCGCCGCGTGGGGCTTCATATTCCCGGCTGAGCACAGCGGCCTGATCCGGTGCCGGCAGCGCCTTGCGGTCAAGCTTGCCGTTGGCGGTCAACGGCCAGCTGTCGAGTTTGACGTAGGCAACCGGCACCATGGCCTCGGGCAGTTGGCTGTGCAGCTCGGCGCGCAGGGTTTCGATAACCAGCGGTTTTTGTTCGGTGAACCAGGCCACCAGGCGGCCGTCGCGCACCAGCACCACGGCTTCCTTGACGCCGTCGACGGCGGCCAGGCGGGTTTCGATTTCTCCCAGCTCGACGCGCACGCCCCGGACTTTTACCTGGTCGTCGTTGCGGCCCAGATATTCAATGTTGCCATCCGGCAGCCAGCGCGCCAGGTCGCCGGTGCGGTACATGCGGCCCGGGTTGAACGGGTCATCGAGGAATCGCTCGGCGGTCAGGTCCGGGCGATTCAGGTAGCCGCGGGCCACGCCGCGGCCGCCTACATACAGCTCACCCGCCACACCCACCGGCACCGGCCGTTGTTGTGCATCCAGCAGGTACACCGTGGCATTGGCCATCGGCTTGCCGATATGCAGCGGCTGGCCGGCGCGCACCCGGCCAGAGGTGGCGACCACCGTGGCTTCGGTGGGGCCGTAGTTGTTGATCACCGCGAAACGTCGCTCATGGCTGAACTGGCGCAGGCGATCACCGCCGATCAACAGGGTGCGCAGGCTTGGGTGCTCAAGGTCCTGGCTGAACGCGTACTCGGCCACCGGGGTGGGCAGGAAGCTCACGTCCAGCGGCTGGGCCAGCCACCAGGCCAGCAGTTCGTCGATGTTTTCATTGCCGACATGGGCCGGTGGCAGGTGCAAGGTCGCCCCCACGCACAATGCCGGCCAGACTTCCCAGGCCATGGCATCGAAACCGAAGCCGGCCACGCTGCTGGTGTGGCTGCCGGCCTGCAGGTCGAAGGCTTCACAGTGCCAATGCACCAGGTTTTCCACGGTGCGGTGTTCCACCATCACGCCTTTGGGCTGGCCGGTGGAGCCGGAGGTGTAGATCACATAGGCGAGGTTCGCCGGGGTCAGGCTGGCGACGTGGGGATTGGTGCCGTCGGGATAGGCGCCATGCAGATCGACGATGGCGATATCACCGAGCACGCCACGGGTGCTCTCTTCGGCCAGGACCGCGACCGGTGCGCTGTCTTGCAGCAGGTAAGCGATGCGCTCGGCCGGATAGGCCGGGTCTACCGGGACGTAGGCCGCGCCCGCCTTGAGAATCGCCAGCAGGCCCGCCAGCATCTGCGGGCCGCGTCGGCAGCAGATCGCCACACGGTCGTCGGGCTGTACGCCCAGCGCCAGCAGGTGATGGGCCAGTTGGTTGGCGCGCTGGTTGAGCTGTTGGTACGTCAGGTGCTGGCCGTCCTGGCTCACGGCAATCGCCTGCGGCAGGCGCAGGGCCTGGGCTTCGAAAGCGCCGTGCAGGGTCTGCCCTTGCGGGTAATCGCGGGCGGTGGCGTTGAAGCTGCGCAGCAGGTGTTCGCGTTCGCGGGCAGGCAGTACCGGCAACTGATGCAACGGCGTTTGCGGCGCGTGCTCAAGGGCCTCCACCAGTTGCTCCAGCGCACTGTGCATGGAGTCGCACAGGCGCTGCGCGCCGATGGATTCCAGCGCCAGTACCGTCAGGCCGAAGCCCGTACCGAGGTCGTCCACACTCAAGGTCAGCGGGTAGTTGCTGCGCTCTTCGCCGCCGAGCAATTGCACACCTTCCCAGATACCGTGGCCGTCGCGGGCCATTTCGCCCGGGGTGCTGTGGCGGTAGTTGAGCAAGGCACTGAACAACGGCATCGAGGTCGGCACGCCGCTGCACCGCTGGGCCAGCGCCAGGGATGCATGCTCATGGCCCAGCAAGGCACTGAGCCGGGCGTGGGTCGCCTTGACGCCGGCACGTACCGCGCCGGCACCCACCTCCACCCGCAGCGGCAAGGTGTTGATGAACATGCCCAATGCCCGGTCGGCACCTTCGCCGGCTTGCATGCGGCCCATCAATACGGTGCCGAATACCACGTCCTGACGGCCCGACACCAGCCCGAGGACCTGGGCCCACGCGAGGTGCATCAGGCTCGCAGCGCTGACTCCCAGTTGCCGCGCCTGTTCACGAACCCGCAGCGCCAGCCCTGCATCGACGGGCAATTCGGCCTCTTCGATATCCCGGCCATCGCCCTGCACATCCTGCACGCCGAAGGGCAGCGTGGGCTCGTCGACATCGGCGAGCATTTCGCGGAAGAACTGCTCGTGTTCCTGGGCGCTGACACCCAGGCGAGCCTGGGCCACGTAGTGACGGAACGGTGCCGCGGCCGGCAAGTCATCGGCCTGGTTGAACAGGAACGCCCGCATTTCCTGGCCGACCACTTCCATGGCGGTGTGGTCCAGTGCCAGGTGATGGAACAGCAGGATCGCCGCGACCCGCTGGTTGGCCGGGTCCTGCGCATACACCATGCGCAGCAGCGGCGCCTGGGTGATATCCAGGCGATAGTGGCGGGCATCAAAACGCGCGTGCAGTTGTTCGATCACATCACCATCGGCCGGGTCCAGCGGGATGTTCTGCACCACCAGTTCGGCCTGGCGCCACACCACTTGCACCGGGCTGTCCAAGCCTTCCCACACCACGCCGGTGCGCAGGATATCGTGGCGCGCCACGACCTTTTGCAGCGCGCCCATGAAGGCCTGCAAACGCTCGACGCTGTCAAACGCCATGCGCGATTGCAGCAGGTAGGGGTCGCCCTGTTCGGCGCTGATGTGGTGGTAGAGGATGCCTTCCTGCAACGGCGCCAGCGGGTAGATATCCTGCACGTTGGCCGCACCGCCGGGCACCGTCGCCACGATGCGGTCGATGGCCGGCTGGTCCAGCTTGACCAGGGTCAGCATCGACGGCGTGATGTGCTCGCAGCCAGGCGCAATGCCGTTGGCCGGCACCACGATTTCCCGGCCACTGCCCACCGCCGCCGCCAGCGCCGCCAGGCTTGGCTGGTTGAACAGCACCCGCACATCGGCGCTCAGGCCCGCCTGGCGCATGCGCTCGATCAGGCTCACCGCCAGCAACGAATGGCCACCGAGTTCAAAGAAGTGGTCAAAGCGCCCTACCCGCTCGACCTTCAACACGTCCTGCCAGATTTGCGCCAGCAGGGTTTCCACCTCGCCCTCCGGGGCTTCGAAACCACGGCTGAGCAGCGACGCCTGATCCGGCGCAGGCAGGCCCTTGCGGTCCAGCTTGCCATTCGCGGTCAGCGGCAACAGTTCCAACCAGACATAGGCCGACGGCACCATGTAGTCCGGCAGCCGGCTTTGCAGGTGCGCGCGCAGCGCTTCAATGCCCAGCGGCGCCTGGGCGGTGTAGTAAGCCACCAGGCGCTTGTCGCCGGGTTCATCTTCACGGGCCAGCACCACCGTGTCTTTGACGCCGGAAACGCTGGCGAGGCAGCTTTCGATTTCACCCGGCTCGATACGGAAACCCCGGATTTTCAGTTGATGGTCATTGCGGCCCTGGTACAGCAAGGTGCCGTCCGCCTGCCAGCTCGCCAGGTCGCCGGTGCGGTACAGCAGCCCATCGCCGAACGGGTCGACGATAAATTTCTCGGCGGTCAATTGCGGCTGGTTCAGGTAACCCTTGGCCACACCCGCGCCACCGATGTACAGCTCGCCAACCACGCCCAACGCCACCGGCTGCTGCCGTGCATCCAGCACGTAGGCACGGCTGTTGCCAATCGGTCGACCAATCGGAATACCGCCCTCACCCACCGACTTGATCTCGAAGGTGGTGGAAAACGTCGTGGCTTCGGTGGGGCCATAGCCATTCAGCAGGTGCTGCGGCGCGCCGTGCTCAAGCACCCGGGCGATCACCTGCGGGTCGAGCACATCGCCGCCGACGATCAGGTAGCGCAGTTGCCGGAACATCGGCATCAACCCGTCGGCGTACTGATGGAACAGCCCGGCGGTCATCCACAACACGCTGACGGATTGCTCCTGCAACAGGGCGCCAAACGCGGCCTGGGACAGCAACGTGGCATGCTCGACCACCACCACGCAGCCGCCGTTGAGCAACGGCGCCCACACATCGAGGGTGCTGGCGTCGAACGCCGGGTTCGAGGCGAAGGCCACCCGGTCGCGGTGATTGAAGTCGGCGTAGCCGTTGTTGATCACCAATCGAGAGACGGCGCGATGGGGCACCTGCACGCCCTTGGGCGCACCGGTTGAGCCGGAGGTGTACATGATGTACGCCACGCTTTCGGCAGACTGGGACAGGTTCGGATTATGGGTCGGCTGATTGTCGAGGTTCAGCCCGTCGAGATCACGCAGCACCTGCCCGGCATGACTGTCCTGCACCATGAACGCCTGGCGTTCGTCCGGCGCATTGATGTCCAGCGGCACGTACACCGCCGCGCACTTGAGGATGGCCAGTTGGCTGACCAGCAGGTCGATGGAACGTGGCAGCGCGATGGCCACGCTGTCGCCCGGTTTTACACCCTGGTCGATCAAATAGTGGGCCAGGCGATTGGCCCGCAGGTTGAGTTCGCGGTACGTCAGCGACACGTCGCCGTGCACCACCGCCAGCGCGTCGGGGCTGGTCAGGACGCCGGCTTCGAAGATCCCGTGCACGGTGTGCGCAGCCGGGTAGGCGCGAGCAGTGGCGTTGAAATCCACCAGCACTTGATGCCGCTCGGCGGCTGGCAGGATCGACACTTGATGCAGCGGTGTGGTCGGCGCCTGTTGCAGTGCCGTGACCAGGTTGCGCAAGGCGCTGAGCATGTAGTCGCCGACGCGCTGCACATCCACCTCCGCCACGCCTTGCACGGTCAAGGCAAAGCCTGCGCCGAGGTCGTCGACGTTCAGCACCAGCGGGTAGTTGCTGCGCTCCTCGGAACTGAGGATTTCGATCCCGGCGTCGGCGAACGGGCTGGCGCCCGGCGCTTCACCCGGCGCGCTGTGGCGGTAGTTGAGCAAGGTGCTGAACAACGGCAGCGCACCGGACACGCCACTGCATCGCTGGGCCAGGGACAAGGACGCATGTTCATGCCCCAGCAACTGTGCCAGCCGCGCATGGGTGGCGCGCACGCCAGCCTGCACGCCCACCGCGCCGACACTGACCCGCAACGGCAAGGTATTGATGAACATTCCCAGCGCCCGGTCGGCGCCCTCGCCGCCGTGCAGCCGGCCCAGCAGCACGGTGCCGAAGACCACGTCGTCCTGGCCCGAGACCTGGCCGAGGACCTGGGCCCATGCCAGGTGCACCAGGCTTGCGGCACTCACCCCCAGTTGCCGGGCCTGCTCGCGAAGGCCCAGGCTGAGGGCCGGTTCCAATGCCACGTGCGCTTCGCGCACACCGCTGCCGTCGCGGTTCACGTCCTGCAAGCCGAAGGCCAGGGTCGGCTCGTCGATGTCGCCGAGCATTTCGCTGAAGAACGCCTCATGCTGCGCAGCGCTCACACCGAGGCGCGCCTGGGCCACGTAGTTGCGGTACTGCACGGCGTCGGGCAGCAAGCAGGTTTCGCCTGCAAGGCTCGCGCTCATTTCCTCCACCAGCACCTGCAACGCGGTGTGGTCCAGCAGGATGTGGTGCAGCAGCAGGATGCCGACGTAACGGCCGTGATCCTCGGCGTAGGCAAACCGCATCAACGAGGCGCGGGACAGGTCGAGGCGGTAGTGGCGTGGGTCGAAGCGTTCCTGCAGTTGCGCCAATACGGCACTGAAAGGATCGGCTTCAACCTGCTCAACCACCAGCAGCGCCTGGCGCAAGACCACCTGTACCGGCTCGTCCAGGCCTTCCCAGACAATCCCGGTACGCAGGATATCGTTGCGCTCGATGACACTTTGCAGCGCACGGATAAACGCCTCGACCGGCTCATGGCCGCTGAAGCTGAACTGCACCTGCAACACGTAGGGATCGCCTTCGGTGGTTGCCAGGTGGTGGTAGAGGATGCCGGCCTGCAACGGGGCCAGGCCGTAGATGTCCTGTACGTTGGCGATGCCGCCGGGGACACTGGCGATGATATGGTCGATGGCCTGCTGGTCGAGATTCACCAGCGGCAGCATGTCCGGGGTGATGTGCCGCGTCGCTTCGCCGATCAGGTTGGCCGGGACCTGCACTTCATGTTGCCCGCCCACCGCAGCGGCCAGCGCAGCCAGGGTCGGCTGGCCGAACAGCACCCGCACATCGGCGCTCAGCTCGAGCTGGCGCATGCGCTCGATCAGCTTGACCGCCAGCAACGAATGGCCGCCCAGCTCGAAAAAGTTGTCCTGGCGCCCGACCCGGTCGACCTTGAGCAGGTCTTGCCAGAGACTCGCGATCGCGGTTTCCACCGCGCCTTGTGGCGCTTCATAACCACGACGGGCCAGGGCATCGGCGTCCGGTGCCGGCAAGGCCTTGCGGTCGAGCTTGCCGTTGGTGGTAAGCGGGAACGCGTCGAGCAGCACAAAGGCGCTGGGCACCATGTACTCGGCGAGGGACAGCAGCAGGTGGTCACGCAGCTCAGCGGCAGTGGGCGTGTGTTCAGGCTGGGCAATCACGTAGGCCACCAGGCGCTTGTCGCCCGGTTCGTCTTCGCGGGCAATCACCACGGCTTCGCGCACACCTTCGCAGGTGGCCAGGCGTGCTTCGATTTCCCCCAGTTCGATACGGAAACCGCGAATCTTCACCTGGTCGTCGTTGCGCCCCAGGTACTCGACACTGCCGTCGGCCAGCATCCGGCCGAGGTCACCGGTCTTGTACAGGCGCAGGCCGGTTGCGGGATCCGTCAGAAAACGTTCGGCCGTCAGCTCATCGCGGTTGAGATAACCCCGCGCCACGCCGGCACCGCCGACGTACAACTCCCCGACTACGCCGCTCGGCACCGGTTCGCGGCGGGCGTCCAGCACATACAGTTGCAAGTCGGGAATGCGCACGCCAATCGGACTCACGCCCACCCGCTGTACATCCGCCGCCTCCAGGGCACGGTAGGTCACATGCACGGTGGTTTCGGTGATGCCATACATGTTGACCAACCGCGTACCAGCGTTGGTCACCCGGGCGTACCACGGCTTGAGAATCCCCGGTTCCAGGGCTTCACCGCCGAAGATCACCTGGCGCAGCGAGTGCAGTTGCTGGCTGCGGCCCTGTGCCGCGATCAACTGGCGGAACGCGCTCGGCGTCTGGTTGAGAATACTGACGCCGGCTTCGCACAGCAGTGCGTAACACTCGTCCGGCGAGCGGCTGACCAGCTGCGGCACCACCAGCAACTGCCCGCCATGCATCAGCGCGCCCCAGATCTCCCACACCGAGAAGTCGAAGGCAAACGAGTGGAACAGCGCCCAGGTGTCATTGGCGTTGAACTTGAACCAGTGCTCGGTGGCGCTGAACAGTCGCGCGACGTTGCGGTGTTCGATCATCACGCCCTTGGGCAGGCCGGTGGAGCCGGAGGTGTAGATCACATAGGCCAGGCTGGACGCGCTGATTGCAACGTTGGGGTTGACGATGGGCTCGTGCTGCAGGCTGTTGAGGTCGATCGACGTGGCGTCGCCCACCAGGTGGCGGGTGTCGTCCTGCACCAGCACCGCCAGCGGCGCGCTGTCTTTCAGGGTGTAGGCGATACGGCCCAGCGGGTAGGCCGGATCGATCGGCACATAACCCGCCCCAGCCTTGAGAATCCCCAGCAGGCCAATGATCATTTCCAGCCCGCGTTCGACACAGATCGCCACCCGGTCGTCCGGGCGGATGCCATGCTTGAGCAGGCAATGCGCAACCTGGTTGGCGCGCTCGTTCAGCTCGCGGTAGCTCAGGTGTTCGTGTTCAAAGCGCAGCGCGATGGCTTCGGGATGGCTGGCGGCATGAGCTTCGACTTGCTGGTGGATCAGGGCTGAATCGGCGTAGTGCTGGGTGCTGGCGTTAAGGCCATGCAGCAGATGCTGGCGTTCGGCGGCAGGCAGGATGCCCAGGTTGTGCAACGGTGCATCTGGCGTTTGTTCCAGGGCCAGCACCAGGTTTTCCAGGGCGGCGTGCAGGTAACCGGCAATGCGCGTCGCGCCGATGGAGGCGTCCACCATCACGGTAAAGGCAAAGCCTTCGCCCAGGTCATCGACGTTGACCGTCAGCGGGTAGTTGGTGCGTTCTTCGGCGCCCAACACCTGGATGCCTTCGGCGATATCGATCACCGCCTGGGTGTCCGAGGCATCGCTGTGACGGTAATTGAGGATGGCACTGAACAACGGCGTGGGTGCGGCCACACCGCTGCAACGCTGGGCCAGGGCCAGGGAGGCGTGTTCGTGATCGAGCAATTCGCTCAGGCGTTTATGGGTGGTTTGTACGCCCTCGCGCACGCTTTGTTCGCCTACATCTACCCGTAGCGGCAGGGTGTTGATGAACATGCCCAGGGCCTGGTCGGAGCCCTCGCCTGCGCCCATGCGGCCGAGCATCACGCTGCCAAATACCACGGCTTCGCGAGCCGAGACCTTGCCCAGCACCTGGGCCAGCGCCAGGTGCATCATACTGGCGGGACTGACACCCAACGGTCTTGCCTGGGCCCTTAGACGGCGACTTAGATCGCCGTCGACGGCAATGCGGGTTTCGTCGATGCCATGCCCGTCACCCTGCACATCCTGCAGGCCGAACGGCAGGGTTGGCTCGTCGATATCGGCCAGCATCTCGCGGAAGAACGCTTCGTGAGCCTGTTCGCTGACGCCATGGCGGACCTGGGCGATGTAGTTGCGAAACGGCACCGGTGCACTGGCGTGTTCGGTCTGGCCGGCGAGGTGCAGCTGGATCTCCCGGCGCACTACGTCGAGGGCGGTGTGGTCGAGGATGGTGTGGTGGAACAGCAGCATGGCGACCACGCGCTGGTTGCGCGGGTCTTCGGCGAATACCAGGCGCAGCAGCGGCGCCTGGCCGAGGTCCATGCGGTAGTTGCGGGCATCGTAGAGGGCTTGCAGTTGGGTCATTGCATCGCCATCAAGGCGGGCTTCTTCGCAGGCCAGGGAGGCTTTGCGCCAGACCACTTGCAGGGGTTCGTCGAGGCGTTCCCAGGCCATCGAGGTGCGCAGGATGTCGTGGCGGTCGATGACCCATTGCAAGGCCTGGGCGAAGGTTTCAAGACGGGCACGGCTGTCGAACACGAACTGCGCGTGCAGCACGTAGGGGTCGCCCTGGTGCGCTGACAGATGGTGGTAGAGCATGCCTTCCTGGAGGGGTGCCAGAGGGTAGATATCCTGCACATTCGCCGCCCCGCCGGGGATCGCGGCGACGATGCGGTCGATGGCGGGTTGGTCGAGGTTGACCAGGGGCAGCATGTCCGGGGTGATGCGATAGGCCGGGCTGAGCCAGTCGCCGCCGTGTTGGGCGACGAGGTCGAGCAGTTGGGGTTTGTGGGCGATCAGTTGGTCCCATAGGGCGTCATCCAGCGCGTCGTCGTCACCCAGGATGATCAGGTCGCCTTCGTCCATTTGCAGGCGGATCGGGTGGGTGGAAAGAGCTGCCAGTAATTTGCTGAACTGCATGGGGTAACCTGCTTTTTTGAGTCGGATACGGTTGAGGAGAAAGTCCGTTTTCAGCTGTCGCGTAAGTGCCTGGGAGGCCCGGTTTAAAGCGCGGGCGCAGTCGTGGGCCGGGAGGCTTCCCGCAGGGTTGGGAAATTAGAGGATTCGGGGGGTGGGGGGTGACATGGGAAGCGGGGACAAAGCGGCTGGCGTGGGGGAACTTTCGTATTTGTTGGATGGGGGGCATATCCGTTATTTGGGTGATGGCTGCGATTGGTTCCGCTCTTACAGCGGCTCACTTTTGAAGAGCGCAAAAGTAAGCAAAACGCTCTTGCCCCACCACTCGGCACCTCGCCTAGGCTCGGTGTGCCCTCACTCCG
>NZ_JACAPX010000027.1:0-349 GCF_013385435.1 Pseudomonas sp. F9001 | reverse complement strand
AAAAGCAAAAGCACAGCGGCCTCCCGGCCGGCTTGAGTGTTAAGAGCAAAATCAAAATCTAAAGCGGGCACAGTCCAAATGTGGGAGCGGGCTTGCTCGCGAAGGTCGTTAACGATGACGCGGGCATCCTGAATGAACGCGGCGCTCTCAGGTTTTTCGCGAGCAAGCCCGCTCCCACAGAAAAGCAGATTTGTTTTCGCTCTGGTTTTTGCTTTTGCTTTTAACACTCAAGCCGGCCGGGAGGCCGCTGTGCTTTTGCTTTTGCTTTTGCTTTTGATCTGACTGCCCCAATAAGCCCGAGGCCGAACGCAGGTATTGCGGAGCGGGTAAACCGGCAGGACGCCGGTTT
>NZ_JACAPX010000026.1:28938-36633 GCF_013385435.1 Pseudomonas sp. F9001 | reverse complement strand
TTGGTTACTTTTGGGGCGTTTGCCAAAAGTGACCCGCTGTAAGAGCGGAACCATAGGTGGCCGTTACCGAAGCAACGGATATGCCCCCCATCCAAACCCCAAATCACTGCGGCACCGCCCGAATCACCGCCCTAACCCCCTGCCCCCCGGGAATCGCCTTATCCACCGAAGGCAACTGCGGCGCCTGCACATCCGGCATCGCCCAGCTATGCTCCGGCTGCAACCCACCCTGGGCCCTGCGCATAAACTCATAGCGATTCAGCGTAATACTGCGCCCCGCCCCACCGTCACGAATAATGTAGGGCCGCAAAAACACCATCAAATTAGTCTTCGTCACACTGCGCTTTTCATTCCTGAACAACGCCCCCAACCCCGGAATATCCGACAACCAGGGCACCGCGTCATTGCTCTGGCTATACCCATCCTGCAACAGCCCGCCAAGTACCATGATCTGCCCGTCATCCAGCAAAATACTCGTATCAATCGCCCGCTTGTTCGTCACCGTCCCGGCATCCACCGAAGCCCGCGTGTCGACGCTGCTGACCTCCTGATAAATATCCAGCTTCACCGTCCCCCCCTCGGAAATCTGCGGCCGCACGTTCAGCTTCAGCCCCACTTCCTCGCGCTGCACCGTCTGGAACGGGTTGTTGCTCGTGCCGCCTCCGCCCGTCACATAACTGCCGGTGACAAACGGAATCGTCTGCCCCACAAAAATACTCGCCGCCTCGTTATCCAGGGTCAGCAGGTTCGGCGTCGACAACACATTGGTCCCGCCCTTGCTCTTCAATGCCCGGGCCAGCACCTTGAGATCCAGCACCTTGCCAATCCCCGGAATATCCACCGAGCCGTTCACCAGCCCGATGTTCAAACCCTTGGGCAACACATCAATGCTGGTCTTGCTGGTGGGGGTTCCATTCAAGCCGCTGCCCCCCAGGTTCACCCCGCCAAAGCCCCCCTTCCCGCCCAGGTTCCCCGCCTGCCACTGCACCCCGAACTCGCTGGCATCGTCCTCACCCACTTCGACGATCAGGCTCTCGATCACCACCTGGGCGCGACGCTGGTCGAGCATGTCGATCACCTCCCGCAGGTTGCGATACAGCGGGTCCGGCGCCGAGATCAGCAAGGTGTTGGTGGTGGCGTCCGCCTGGATCGTCACGCCACCGGCGCTGAACGCGGTGTTCTGGTCGTTGGGGGAAGAGGCGCCGATGCTGCTGGTGTCCTGCCCGTAACCACTGGGCTGGGCAGTGCCGCTGCCGGTGGGGGTGCCACTGCTGTTCTGGGTGTTGCCCTGGCCGGTCTGGGTGTTGCCGCCCATGCTGCTCAACTTGCCCCGCGCATTGTCACTGGTACCGGTGTCGCTCTCGCCAGTGAGCAAGCCCCGTAGCGACTGCGCCAACTTGCCGGCCTGGGCGTTGCGCAGGTACACCACGTGCATATTGCTCGGGTTGCTCTGGGCGTTGTCGAGCTTGTAGATCAGGTTGCGCGCCAGTTCCGTGCGCTCCGGGCTGCCGGCGCGGATGATGATGGAGTTGGAGCGCGGGTCGCCGATCACGTTGATCTTCTGGGTCTGGTCGGCGCCCTGGGTTTCGAGGAGCTCCGAGACCATGGCGGCGATGTCCACGGCGATGCCGTTCTGCACCTTCACCACGTCGGTGTCGATGGCGCTCGGGGTGTCGATGCCGTCGATGATCTGTGCCACCCGCGCCAGGTTTTCCGCGTAGTCGGTGATCACGATGCTGTTGTTGCCGGGGTAGGCATTGATCGGGTTGTTCGGCGACACGATGGGGCGCAGTACCGGGATCAGGTTCACCGCGTTTTCGTATTGCAGGCGGAAGGTGCGGGTCTGCATGCCCTGCCCGCCCGGGTTGGCGCCGCTGTAGATCGGCCCGCCCAGCAGCTTGGCGTCCGCCTCCGGCACCACCTGGGCCACACCGCCTACGTCGACCACGCTGAAGCCCTGCATGCGCAGCGCCGCCAGCAGCATGTCGTAGGCCTGGTGCGCCGGTACCTGGCCTTCGCTGACCAACGTGAGGTTGCCTTTGACACGCGGGTCCACCAGGAATTGCTGGCCGGTGGCGCGGGACAAGGCGCGTACCACCGCCTGGATATCGGCGTCGACGAAGTTCAGTTGTACCGGTTGATCACCCAGCGGGTTGCGCGCCCTGGCCGGTGCGGCGCCATGGCTGCGGGCGCTGTTGGTCACCGGGTGTTGCACCCGGGGTGGCGGCACGGTTTCGCGCTGGCGGTCCAGTGGTGTGTCGCCGCTGCGCCGGGTGTCGGCCAAGGGTTGGCCGAGCTCGCTGTCCACCAGCAACGGCGCGGAGGATTGGGGGTTGCTGCACGCTCCCAGCGCCAACAAGAGCAAAGGGGCGACCTTGCGATAAGGCGCAGCGTTGGGCAATGACCACTTCATGAAGCTTCCTTAGCGCCAGGCGCCTGATCCATGCGAACGGTCCCGGACAAGGTGCCGGCCGAGTTTGAAGGGGTGGCCTCGCCTGCACGTTGCAGGCGGGCCGCAGAGACTTCCAGGGAGAGCGGCCGGGGGTTGGCCAGCAGCCAGTCGATCACCGCGTCCGCCGGGGCGTCGTCGAAGGTCAGGCGCCAGCTGCCGGTGTCCTGCGGCTGCAATTGATAGCGGCCCTGCAACCCGGCGTTGTCGAGGGACTGGTGCAAGGCGGTTTCCAGGTCACTGCTGCGCGGGGCTGCGGCGACGCCTTGCAGCAGCACCTGCAAGGCCTCGGCCTGGCTGCGCAGTTTCGGGGTTTCGGCTTGCCAGTAATCGATCTTCTTCAGCGGTGGCTGGATCAACAGCAACCAGGTCAGCAGGCCCGCCAGCACCAGGCCGGCACCCACCAACAGACGTTTTTCACGCATGGCCAGGCCGTTCCAGAACACCTGGACCTGGCTGCGCAGAAGCTGCCAACGCTTATTCATCTTCGGCCTCATCGTCTGCATCGGCTTCAACGCGCTCGGTAAGCGGGCCGACTGTCCAGCCCTGGTCGTCGCGACGGGCGCTGAACCCGGCCTGGGCCAGCAGCGCCTGCGCGTCAGCGGCCAGCGCCGGGGTCCGGGCGTCGGGCAGCAGGCTCAGCTGCAGGCGGCCTTGCTCGTAGCTCAAGCTCTCGACGCTGCCCGCCATGGACGGCAGGCTGCTGCCCGCCAGCGCCAGCAAGCCGGTAAAGCGCTGCCCAGGTTCGGCCGCCGCGCCGCTCTGGCGTGCGGCCAGTTGCTGACGGGCTTGTTGCAGCGGGTTGAGAATCACCGGCAGTTCGGGGAAGGCCTGGCGTACTTGCTGGCTCATCTGCGCCTTGAGGCGTTGGCCTTCGTCGACCTGGCGGGCGGCGTAGAGGTTCAGGCCCAGGGCCCAGATGGCGACCGCCAGCGCCGTGCAGGCCGCCGCCCTGCCCCAGCCACCGGTTGCCGCCTGCTGGAGCCGACCGTGCAAACCCCAGCCCGGCGCGGTACCGCTCCAACGGGCATCGTCGGTCACATGGAGCACATCGACACCGGTGGCGAGCAGATCATCCAGCGCCTGCTGCCCCAGAGGGTGTACCGCGCCCTGCTGCAGGCTATGGCGCAGTAGCAAATGCCCGTCGCAGAAGGCCGCGCTCGCTGGCCCGCTGACCGGCAACGCGTAGGGCGCCGGGTACAGGCCACGCACTTTGATTTTCAGCTGGGTCGTTATCCGGCCCAGGTGCTCAAGGCTGCTTTTGGGCAACCAGCCGACCTGCACCAGGCCGCCGCTTTCCCGTGGACCGTGGGCCACATGCATCAATTCCAGCGGGCCGAGGATCAGTGCCTGGGCCGCACAGGTCACTGCATCGTCGACCTTGGCGGAGGGCAATTGCGGCAGCTCCAGGCTGGTCAGCAAGCTGTCCCGTGGATGCAGAAAACACTCCGCCTGGGTATTCGCCCATTGCGCCAGGCGGCCCTCGCCCTGCTGGCTGACCTGCCCGGCGCGGTCCAGCCAGGCGAACTGCACCTGGCTCTCGGTGGTGAGTTCATCCAGCGGCGGCAAGCCGATGCGCAAACGCTTCATACGCCCACCCGCGACCAGATCACCTGGGGCTGACGATCTTCCGGGCGATACAGCAACGCCTCCAGCGTGACCCGACGCTGCTCGCGGCGCGCCTGGCCGTGCACGCGAAACCACTCGCTGGTGATCCCCACCTGCACCGTGTCCACCGCGACTTGTGGCATGCGCAACCGGTTGACGAAATCCCCGCGATTGACAAACCAGCGCCCGCCGTCGCGCTCGGCCACCAGTGCCTGGGCCTGGGACAGGCTGAGCCCCGGTACCACGCTGCTGAGCACCTCGGCGCTGGCGGTATTGCCGTTGACCCAGGTATTGCCGGGCAGCACGCTGACATAGCTCGCCATGCGCCGCAGTTGGCGCGGGTCGAGGCCTTCGATACCGCTGAGGTCGGTGAGGCTGCGCAACATCGGGTACTTGGCCGGGACCAATGGCGCGGCGGCACCGGGCGAGGTATCCCGGCTGCTGTTGAAGCCGCCGGTGAGTGAGCCGCCGAGCTCGCGCTGGTCGTATGAGTCGATCACTCGCCGGCTGATGCGGCGGCTCACGGCCGGGTCGATGCCGATCAATTGGCACAAGCGCTCGAAGCTCTGCAACTGCACGGCGTCCGGGTGTTGTTGGGTCACCAGGTTGCGCAGGTTGAACTTGCCCTGCTCATCCTCAATCCGCCCCTCGAAAGCACCGCCGAGGGGCCGTGCCCACTGTTGATCGAGCCGGGTCAACACGTCCTGGCGGCGCGCGTCCCACAGGAGCTGGCGACTGGTTTCCAGGCCGCCATTCAACAACCATTGGCCCTGGATACGCAGTTGTTCAGCTTCCAGGCTGCGGGTGAACACGGTTTGCCGGGTGAGCATGGCGCCGGCAAGCACCGCGACCACGGCCGCGATCAGCAAGGCACTGATAATCGCCATGCCGCGCTGCTTCGCCGCTGTGGGCGAATGGCTGTTCATCGCCGGCCTTACAACTGCCAGGAGCCGATATCGGCGTTCACGCCGTCACCATCAGGTTTCCCGTCGGCGCCGAGGGAGAACACATCCACTTCGCCGTTGGCCCCTGGGTTGAGGTAGTGATACGGGTTGCCCCACGGGTCGTTGGGCAAGCGTTCGAGGTAGGCGCGCCAGTTGCTGTTTTTCGCATCGGCCGGGCGTTCCACCAGCACCTTCAAGCCCTGGTTCATGCTGGGATACGAGCCGTGGTCGAGACGGTAGAGTTTCAGGGCCTGCATCAGCCCGCCAATGTCCTGCCGGGCCGCTGTGGCCCGCGCCTGGTCGGGGCGGTCGAGCACCTTGGGCACCACCAGCGCCGCCAGAATCCCCAGGATCACCACGACCACCATGATCTCGATCAGGGTGAAACCGCGCTGCCTGCGCGCTGACGTGAAGTGTGCGATATCCATGTCGACATTCCTTGGCTTGAGTGCATTTCGTGGCGCAGTGTTGCAAGAACACATGTCAGTCATGTTGAAAATCCTCGGGAGCTTTGGTCGCCAATCGGTCAACTCCCGGGGCTAGTCTGCGGGCCTGTTTCCCGGTTTTGAGTACGCCATGGGCGGGCCCCGCAACGAGCAAGGTTTCACCCTGATTGAAGTGTTGGTGGCACTGGCGATCATCGCCGTGGCCATGGCGGCGGCGGTACGCGTGGCCGGGCTGATGACCACCAGCAACGGCCTGCTGCGGGACAAGTCGATGGCGCTGCTGGCAGCCCAGGGGCGGATGGCGGAACTGCGCCTGGAAGGTCGGGTGAGCACCGGGCGCAAGACGTTCGACTGCGACCAGGGCCGGCTGAAACTGCGTTGCGAACAGACCATCAGCAACGGGCCGGATGGGCGCCTGTTCCAGGTCAGCGTGCAGGTGCTGGACGCCACCCGGGAAGCGCCCCCCCTGGCACGCCTGGAGACACTGCTGGGGCGACCGCCGGTGAAGCGCCCGGTTACTGCCGAATGAGGCTTGGCAACGCCGGCCCATCGGGCAACTTGTCGAGGGGCACGCGGATTTTTTCCGCGCCGCGCTCGATCTCCACGCTATCGCCTTCAATGGCCGTCAGCCGCACGCCGGGACTCAGGCGTTCACCCAACAAAAAGCTGCGGGGCGGGCCGTCGTTGAGACTGAGGATCGCCACCGCCCCACGCGCCCCGGCAAGCACCCCGGAGACCTTGATCTGCATCACCGCCGGGGTATTGGAAAACCATTGCACGGCGGGGTTGTCACTGCGAGCCGCCAACGCCTGGGGCGCGGCCTGCGGGGTGTGGGACTCGGCCGACGTGAGCAACAGCGGCGTCCAGGTCGCAACCCCTGCCAGCGCCGCCAGCAACGCCACGGCCTGGACGCCATGGGCGGGTGAAAAACGATGGATGAATGCCATGGGCGGGACCTCCTGTTTGTCCGTCGCCTCAGGCTACAGGGCAATTCACACCTTTTTATTTCAGCGGTTGATCAGGGAGCAAAAAATGAAACAGCAGGGCTTCACGTTGATCGAGTTGATGGTGGTGCTGGTGATCATCGGCATCGCCAGTGCGGCCATCAGCCTGAGCATCAAGCCTGATCCGCTGCACCTGCTGCGCAAGGACGCGGAACGCTTGAGCCAATTGCTGCAGGTGGCCCAGGCCGAGGCGCGTGCCGATGGCCGGGCGATTACCTGGAAAGCCGATGCCAAGGGATTTCGCTTCAGCCGCGTTACCGATGATGGGCTGGGAGTGGAGAACTTCAGCGGCGATCAGCAACTGCGTCCGCGGGCCTGGGACAGTGCGCCGATGCAGGTGCGCATCGAGCCCGGGAAAACATTGGTGCTGGATGCTGAATGGGTGAACCCGCCGGTGCGGGTGGTGCTGTCGGATGGGCAATACAGCCTTAGCCTGCAACGGGATGCGGCGGGGTTGTTGCGGGTGGTGAGTCATGAGTGACCAGAAGGGTTTTACGCTGATCGAGGTGATGGTGGCGATCATGTTGATGGCGGTGGTCAGTGTGATTGCCTGGCGCGGGTTGGACAGTGTGACCCGGGCTGATCAGCATTTGCAGGCCAGCAGTGAGCAGACTGAGGTGTTGTTGCGGGCGCTGAACCAGATGCAGCTGGATGTGAGCTTGCGCTCGGGGGTTGAGTTGGGGCCGCCGATTGGCGAAGACGCGCCG
Source organism: Pseudomonas sp. F9001 (assembly GCF_013385435.1). Taxonomy (NCBI): domain Bacteria; kingdom Pseudomonadati; phylum Pseudomonadota; class Gammaproteobacteria; order Pseudomonadales; family Pseudomonadaceae; genus Pseudomonas; species Pseudomonas sp. F9001. The sequence goes on along the minus strand of NZ_JACAPX010000026.1, from coordinate 29,475 downwards.
AAGCCTGGCGGGTTGGCGGCGGTGTCGGTGAGGAGTTCGGACAGCAAGGGGTTTCGGCTGGAGGTGATCCGGAGTGCGCCGATTCCTGGGGATGGGTTGCAGCGGGTGCGGTGGTGGCTCAAGGGCGACACGCTGTACCGGGCAGCTGCACCGGCGCGGGATCGGTATCCGCTGCCGGCGCCCCGGGATGCGGTGGCGGTGCTTGGGCAGGTCAGGGATTTGCAGGTGCGGGTTTGGGACAAGGGGTGGCGGCAGTTGAGTGGGAATCGGCAGGGTGAACCGCTGGGGATCGAGGTGGTTCTGGTGCGGGAGACGGGCCAGGGGGTGGAGCGGTATCGGCAGGTTTTGGGGCCCTTGCGGTAGGGCTTTTTGGGGTGGAGTACATATCCGTTATTTTTGTTATGGCTGATATGGGTTCCGCTCACTTTCGAAAAGCCGGAATGCCGGCCCAGTCAAAAGTAAGCAAAACGCTCTTGCTCCACCACTCGGCTCCTCGCTTAGGCTTGAGTGTTGAAGAGCAAAATCAAAAGCTAAAGC